>JBKBNW010000194.1:0-3859 GCA_046295115.1 Demequina sp. | reverse complement strand
TGCGCCGAGGCCGTCCAACAGGTACTGCGGGTTGAACGCGACGGTGATGTCTCCACCCTCGAGCTGGCACTCGATCGCCTCTGAGGCCTGAGCATCGTCACTTTGGCCCGCGTCGAGCGTGACCTCACCCTCGACAAAGGCCAAACGCACGGACGAGTTGCGCTCGGCAACAAGGGACACGCGACGCGTGGCCTCGATGAGCTCGGTGGTCTTGACCACCGCGGTCACCGGGCTGTCCTCGGGGAACAGCCTTCGTACCTGCGGGTAGTCGCCGTCCATCAGCAACGACGTGGTGGTGAGACCTGCGGCCTCGAAGCCAATCAGGTCGACGCCCTGGCCGGAGCTGAGTGCGACCGTCACCTCGCCGGCGCCAAGCGCCTTCGCGGTGTCGTTCAGGGTGCGGGCACGCACCAGCGCCACGGCCGATGCGTCGGCAGCTGAGGGCTTCCATGACATTTCGCGCAGGGCGAGGCGGTAGCGGTCGGTCGCGAGCAACGAAATGTGCGACCCCTCGATCTCGACGCGCACTCCGGTGAGGATGGGCAGGGTCTCGTCCCTCGAGGCGGCGACGGTCACCTGTGCCACGGCGCGCTGGAAGTCGCTGCCGTCGATGGTGCCCGACTGAGCCGGGAGGTCGGGCAGCGCCGGGTACTGATCCACGGGCATCGTGGCGAGGGTGAACCGCGAGGCACCGCAGGTGACGGACACCTTGGTCCCCTCGAGCGCGAAGTCCACGGGCTTGTGTGGCAGGGCGTTGGCAATCTCCTTGAGCAGCCGCCCGGACACGAGGACCTCGCCGGCGTCGTCGACGTCGGCGGCGAAAGTGCCCCGCGCCGAGACCTCGTAATCGAAACTGGCAAGCGTGACCTCGCCGCCCGCATCGGCCGTGATGCGGACTCCTGCGAGGACGGGAACGGGCGGGCGCGCCGGCAGGGCGCGCGATGTCCACGCAACGGCGTCGGCGAGCACGTCGCGGTCGACGGTGAATTTCATCCAGGTGCTCCTTGAGTTCACTGACGGACAGACTACGCCACGAGACCGACACGGCAAGCGGGCTGTTGGGCCCGGGCTCGAGTCGGAAGCCATGTGGAAATGAAGGTCCTCCAGGCGCATGTGTAATGACAAGAGTGAGTAGTAGTCATAGGCGAGGTCGAAACTGGGGAGAAGTGCTGCTCGCCCTGGCAGATGTTGGGAGGAGGGTGTGGATCGATACGGGACAGAACACAGTTCTTGTTGTTTGTGATGGTGGATGAGAACGTGGAATCCACAGGCTGTGTGAGTTACTCACAATTTTCTCCCTGGGGACGACCGTTGGTGTCCCGCTTTACCCACAGGGTTATCCACATGTGTGCATGTGCGTAAAACGGCCGAGCTCAGGGCTTTGACCTGCGGTCAGCGGCGCGACTGCTGCTTGATGCGCGCGTGGATCTCGTTGACCTGGTTGTACATCTGGCGACGCTGTGCGATCTGGTCTTCGACCTTCTTGACCGCGTACATGACCGTGGTGTGATCCTTGCCGCCAAAGTGCTCGCCGATCTTGGGCAGCGATAGGTCGGTGAGCTGGCGGCACAGGTACATCGCGATCTGCCTGGCCGTCACGTAGACGCGGCTGCGGCTCGTGCCGGTGAGCTCCTCCATCGAGATTCCGAAGTAGTCCGCAGTGATACCGATGATCGTGGACGCGGTGATCTCGGAGTCGTCGTCAGAGATGAGGTCCTTGAGCACCACCTGCGCCAGGGACAGGTCGACCGGCTGCTTGTTCAGCGCGGCAAAGGCGGTGACACGGATGAGGGCACCCTCGAGTTCGCGGATGTTGCTCGTGATGTTGGAGGCGATGTACTCGAGCACGTCGCCTGGCGCCTGAACATCGTCCGCCGCCGCCTTCTTGCGAAGGATCGCGATGCGGGTCTCGAGGTCGGGCGGCTGCACATCCGTCATGAGGCCCCACTCGAAGCGAGTCCGCATGCGCTCCTCGATCCCGTCGAGGTTGCGCGGGCTCACATCCGAGGTGATCACCACGTGCTTGCCGGCGTTGTGAAGTGCGTTGAAGGTGTGGAAGAACTCCTCGAGCGTCTGCTCCTTGCCCTGCAGGAACTGGATGTCGTCGATGAGGAGGACGTCGACCTCGCGATACGTGCGCTTGAAGCTCAGGGAGCGGTCGTCGCGGATCGAGTTGATGAAGTCGTTGGTGAACTCTTCCGAGTTGACGTACCTCACGCGTGTCTGGGGCTTGAGGTGCCGCGTGTAGTGACCGATCGCGTGCAACAGATGTGTCTTACCCAAGCCGGAGTCGCCGTAGATGAATAGCGGGTTATAGGTCTTACCAGGCGATTCGGCCACTGCGAGGGCGGCCGCGTGGGCGAATCGGTTGGATGATCCGATCACGAACGTGTCGAACGTATAGCGGGGGTTGAGGTGCGGGTCCTCGTACGCCGGCTCTGGTTCGTAGCGGGCGGGAGCACTCGAGCGTCGCTGCGGTGGATCCTCGTCAGCGGGGCCGCTCGGCTCCGGTGGGCTGACGGATGAGTCCACCGTCACGGCGATGCGGACCTCGCGGCCGATCATGTCTGACAAGGCGTTCGTCAGGACTTCGCGGATAGTCGTCTCGACGTAGTTCTTGGTGAAGTCCTCGGCAACCGCGAGGAACACGTTGTCCTCGACGATGGCGAGTGGTTTGATGAGCCGGATGAACGAGCGATGTTGCGCTGTGACGGTGGGGCTTTGGCGAAGAGCGTCGAGGGTGCGGGCCCACACCTGATCCATGGACTCGGTGCCGGGTTGGGCGACCATCGACTCTCCTTCCGGCTTCTCCACATACTTGTGCACAGGCCGTTGAAAGCCTGACACCTATCCGTAACCTAGCCAAGGCGTGTCGATCACTGGCTTGGTGTCCGTGTTGGTGGAGCCTATCCTGTTCATGCCGGGCATCCAATGTGTGTGCTCCGACTTGACCCCGTGCGTGCTGACGCGTAACGTTAGTGCGCTTTCTGCCCGTACCCAATATTCCCGTGGAGTGACCCCGTGAGCAAGCGGACTTTTCAGCCGAACAACCGCAAGCGCGCCAAGACGCACGGCTTCCGTCTGCGCATGCGCACGCGTGCCGGCCGCTCGATCCTGACCGCGCGTCGCCGCAAAGGCCGCGCCAAGCTGTCGGCGTAAGGTGCTCCCGGCCCGCTCCCGGATGACGGCCGCCGCGGACTTTAAGTCCACGATGCGCCACGGCACCCGGAGCGGTCGGGCCACCCTCGTCGTTCACGTCAAGCAGACCGGCAATGCGCACAGCATGGCCGGTTTCGCTGTCTCTAAGACTGTGGGAGGTGCCGTGATCCGCAACCGCGTGAAGCGACGCCTGCGCGCGATCATGAGGGACGTCCTCCCCACGCTTCCCCAGGGCACGGCCGTGGTGGTCCGCGCGTTGCCTCAGTCTGCCGCCGCCGACTTCGATCGCTTGCGCTCCGACGTGAGCGGGTCTGTCACCACCGCGATGCGCAAGGCAACCGCCGTATGACCAGGGCCGATGCAGTGGTGAGGGCGCTGGTGTCGATTCCTCGGCTGACTCTGGTGGGTGCGATACGCGCCTATCAGCTGACGGTTTCTCCCCTGCTCGGTCCGCGCTGCAAGTACTACCCTTCGTGCTCGCACTACGGGCTCGAGGCGGTTCGCCGGCACGGCACGGTGCGGGGCTTCATGCTCGCGGCCTGGCGCGTGTTGCGTTGCAACCCCTGGAGCCACGGCGGGGTTGACGATGTCCCCGCAAAGGGCTCTCCCCTGTTCCGGCGCCTTGCGCCGCAGACTTCACCTGACGCTGCGGCGTCTGTCAGCACTAGTTAAGGATCACAGTGGACTTCTTCGCTCTGTT
>JBKBNW010000193.1:0-3918 GCA_046295115.1 Demequina sp. | reverse complement strand
GCGGCGAACGCCATCAGCTCCTCGACGGACTGGTCCGACACGAGGTGCCCCCACACTTTGCCGTAGCGCGGCCATAGCGGGGGGTCGAGGTAGATGGTCACCCGGCGAGCGTACGCTCACGGATCGCCGCGAACGGCCGCGACCAGGGGGTCCAAGGAGCGGCGCAGCCGCGCCCGGGGTGACCCCTGGCCACGAACGGCGACAACAGCGGCCTACCTGGGCGCGAACAGCCGGGCGGCGGCGTCCTCCGCGCTCTGGTATTGCTCGGCGGCGTGCGACAGCGCGACGGTCAGCGCCTCGAGTGCCTGCTCGACCTGCACCTGAGCACTGCGCCACTGGTCGAGCACGCCGGCGAAGGCGGTCGCGGCGCCACCCTGCCACGAGCCTTCAAGCGCGGTGAGGTGGCCCATCATCGCGGCGACCTCGCCCCGGATGGTCTGGGCGCTGCCTGCGGCGAGGGCCGATGCGGACGCCACCTCTGCGGCGTCGACGTGATAACGGGTCATGGGATCTCCTCCTGGGTTCGCGACGCGACATGCGCCGCGCCTGGGCTCGACGCTAGGCACGCCCACGAGCACAGGGGGAGAGTCGGACCGGGATCTGTGGATAACCGTGGGACCGGCGCCGCTCTCCCGGTCGGCTATCCGGCCGTCGCCATCTCGCGGTCGATACGCGCGAGTTCGGCGGTCAGGTTCTCGCGCGCCTGCCGCTCCCATCCACGGCCCAGGGGGCTCGTGTACAGGGGGGTGCGAGCGAGCAGGCGGCTCACGATGGCCCGGCGGGCCTCGAGGTAGTCGCGCATGGGGATATGCGCGTACTCCTCGCGCACCTTGGTCAGGTACTGCCGGTACCGCTGCGGGTCCGAGGCGAGGATCGCGAGGTCGGCATCCGACAGCACTGCGGCGTCCCCGCCGTCCGCGGGTGCCGAGTGGCGTGCCAAACCCACCACCATGGTGGTCACTGCGTCGATGGCCGGCTCGGGCACGCCCAGGGCGGTCAGTTCGGTGCGCGCCACCTCGGCGCTCGCGGCCTCGTCCTCGCCGCCGCGGTGGGCGTACGCAGCAGCCTCAGCGGCATCGAACACCGCACCGTGGTACCAGGCGGCGAGCCTCACCGCGTGCGGGCTATGGGTCTCCTGCTGGAGCTCGTCCACGTGCTGGAGGAGGTCTACCAGGTGAGCGACCCCGTGATAGCTACGCGCTGGCTCGCTCCAGCGTTCCAGCAACCGCCGCGCGGCCCCCTCGACCTCGTGTCGTGGCGCAGTGCCGCCAACGCCAGCGACGGCGCGACCAAATGTGGGGACAAGCCAGACGGGGACCTCGGACACAGACATTTGCACCTCAGTTGCCATCGATGTGCGCGATCCCCTCAGTGTGGCCCTGACCGTCCCTCGCCGCAACGAAGGCACCGGGCGCGCCCCAAACGGGAACTGCCCGCATCGGCTCCGTGGCACCCCATGAGTAGACTGGGAGAGCGCCGAATCCGCGGCGCCTGAGCAATACGCGAGGTTGATGTGCCCACCGGCAAAGTGAAGTGGTTCGACACCGACAAGGGGTTCGGCTTCATTGCGAGCGACGAAGGCGACGAGGTATTCCTGCACGCCTCGGCGCTACCCGCCGGCGTGACGGCACCCCGTCCCGGCTCGCGCGTGGACTACTCGGTCGCCGATGGCAAGCGCGGCCCGTCCGCGATGGCCGTCACGATCCTCGAGGCCGGGCCGACTGTCTCGCAGGGCATGCGCAAGAGCCCCGACGACATGACGGTGATCGTCGAGGACCTGATCAAGATGCTCGACGGTGTGTCTACCTCCCTCCGCAAGGGTCGCTACCCCGACCAGGGCAAGGGCCAGAAGGTCGCAGCCGTGCTGCGCGCCGTCGCCGACCAGCTGGACGCATGAGCCGACTCATGGATGTAGTTCTCGAGAAGGCCGTCGATCTCGCCTATGACGCTGCCGTGGAGACCGCCGGCGACCGCGAGGCGGTCGGCCCGCACTTGTCGACCACCAAGGAGTCCGACCGGCTCCTGACCCACCAGTTCGCGTGCACTCTGCCGGGATACCGCGGCTGGGTGTGGGCCGTCACCGTCGCCCGCGCCCCGCGGGGCCGCGAGGCGACTGTATGCGAGGCGCACCTGGTGCCCGCCGACGACGCCCTGCTGGCGCCGTCATGGGTCCCGTGGGCGGATCGCGTGCGCCCCGGCGACCTCGAGCCCTCCATGGTGCTGCCCATGATCATCGAGGACCACCGGCTCATGCCGGGGATCGAGGCGACGGGCGACGACGAGGACGTGCTGGAACTGTGGGAGCTGGGCCTTGGCCGCGAGCGCGTGCTCGCACCCGAGGGCCGCGACAGTGCCATCGAGCGCTGGTACCGCGGCTCGCACGGCCCGACCGCCGCGTCGGCAATCGCCTCCGCCGCGCCGTGCTCGACCTGTGCGTTCTTTCTTCCGCTGTCCGGATCGTTGCGACTGGCGTTCGGCGCGTGTGCCAACGAGTGGTCGCCGTCCGATGGCCGCGTGGTGTCTGTGGATCACGGCTGTGGCGCGCACTCGCAGACCGACGTCGACAAGCAGCTATCAAACTGGCCGCCGACTGATTCGGTGATCGACACGGACGCCACCGACGCACTGCGGCTGGAAGAGCCCGAGTCCGACGACCCATCTTCCGTGGACGCGGCCGATGCGATTGCCCCGGCCAGTGCCGAAGCCGAGCAGTCGGGCGAGGGCTCGCCTCAGGTGGAGCAAGAGATCGAGTCGTCACACCCGGAGCAGGCGTCCACCCCGGTGGACGAGGCGCCTCAGCAGGACGCAGCGGACGGCACGGACCTGTTGGCCGCCGACGCTTCGGCCGTCGTCGCGGCCGACGACGAGGATCGCTGACTTCCCGCCAGGCATCACGTGCGGCCCGCGACCCCCGCTCAGCGGAAGTTGGCGGTGGTGTAGACCGCGTTCCCGTTCGACGTCGTGGCGGTGCCGGCGCCCATGGTCGAGTAGCTCGGGTTCATCACGTTGCGGCAGTGGCCGCCCGAGTACATCCACCCCGAGTGCGCCTTGTTCACGGCCGCGCCCACTGTCGTACCCCGTGACGAGCCGCTGACCGCGACGTTCTCGGCGCCGGGGCGGTTCGGGTTGTGGGCGAGAGCGGAGCCGTTGCCCTCCCCGTCGCGTGACGCCATGGACTGCGACCAGCTCGTCGCAGCGGACGCAAGGCTGCCGGACCACGACATGGCGCTGACGCCAATGCGTGCGCGCTCCTTGTTCGCCGCAGTCAGCAGTCCCTTGACGGTGCCTCCCGCGGAGTAGGGCGATGACGGGGACGAGCAGTAGGAGTCGTAGGACTGCTGGGCGGCGGGCTTGGGTGCGGGCTTGGGTGCGGGCTTGGACGTCGTGGCCTCGGAACCACTGGAACCACTGGAACCGCTGGAGCCGGACGACGAGGAGGCGCCTCCTCCAGACGACGCACCGCCCGACGCGGTGGCGCGGGCAGGCGCGGCGGGAGCGACAGGCTCGGGCTCGGGCTCGGGGGCGAAGGAGACCGCGATCTGCGGCACGGTGTCCGCGACGTTCATGGCGATCGCCGGGGCGACGACGGCTGCGAGCACGTCGCTACGGACCTCCACCACCGCGACCTCTTGCGCGTTCTCGTCGACGGGCATGGACGCGGGGGTGCTGACGGTCTCGGGCGCGAAGTTGGCCGCGGCGTAGCCGCCGACGCTGGCGACGGCCAACGGAATCGCTGCCAGCAGGATGATCCCGAGCGGTCGGCGCCGTCGCCGATCAGTCTCAAGGACCTCCTGCTGTGCGTTCATGTCGTCAGTCTCTCCACCAGCCAGTCGATGCAGCCCGTCAATGCCGAGACGTCGTCAGGGTCCACGGCCGGGAACATCCCGACGCGGATCTGGTTTCGCCCGAGCTTGCGGT
>JBKBNW010000192.1:0-3928 GCA_046295115.1 Demequina sp. | reverse complement strand
CCGCGAGCCCCCAGTTGACGCCCTGCTTGTCCTCACGGCCGCCCACGAACCCCACCACGTTGCCCCCCACGTCGCCGTTGGGGTACATGCGTTCGGTCACGGGCTCGCGGTCGATGCCCGCGATCCGCTCGGCGTTGATGAGGCTCCACGTCTCGGGGGTCACGTACTTGGCGATGTATTGGAAGGTCCGCTCCCCGACGAGGTCCGCGGCCAGTTCCGACTCGGACACCCCCAGGATGGGCGCGAGGATGCGGGCGGCGTCGAGCGGCCCTTCGGCCACGAGCTGGCCGTTCTCGCTGCGCTTGAACTCCTTGAGGCGTTGCTGGTTCACGAACACGTGATAGCGCTGCGCGGAGGTCGCCATCACCACGCCGCTGCGGTCCACGATGTCGGCGCGCACTGGCTCGATGGTGGAGGTTGCGAGGCGATTTTCGAGTGCCGCGCTCGACAGCTCGGCTGCGTTGACGCCTTGGATCGTCACGAGCCGGAAGGCGAAGACGAGCAGGATCGCGAGCGTCGCCAGGGTCACGATGCGCTGGCGCACGGCAGGGTTGCCCACGCGCGGCGCGCCCGCTCGAGATTGGGTCGCTCTCACGCGCGCGGTCGCCGGGCGTCGCGTCGCGCCGCCGGCACCGGAGCGCGGCGCCTGGGGCGAGGTGCGGCGCTGTCCCGCGGATGGGCCGCCGGGGGCGCGACGGCGGTCGTCAGTCACTAGTTGCCGCCCTGCTCGAGCACGGCGCCGGCCTCGAGCGACACGAATCCCAGGGTCTCGTGCGGCCGCATGCCCAGACCGGTCGCGGCATCGGCGAGCAGGCTCGGGGCCGAGTTCGCCTCGAGCGCGGTGATCAGCGCGGACCGCTCCTGGTGAAGGTTCGCGATCTCGATCTTGAGGTCGCGGCGCTCGTAGGCACCCTTGGCCATCGAGGTATTCAACAGCAACACGGCCGTGAGCGCGGCGAGGATGATCAGCAAACAGGCCCACGCGAACGGTGCGAGGGAGCGCGCTTGCTCCGGCGCGCCGACGGCGCGCAGGCGGGGGCGCTGGTCAGTCGTGGGTCGCGATGCGGGTCCGGGACGAGCCTGGGTGGCGCGCGCGGCGGCCGATGCGCGCGGTCCGGCGGGCGCAACGGGCGCACGCCTGAGCGGGGCGGCGCTCACGCGGCTCTCCGCAGCCGTGCCGGCGGGGTGAGGCGCGTGCGCTCGGCCGCGCGCAGGCGCACCGAGGTCGCGCGGGGGTTCTCCTCCGACTCCGCTGGCGTGGCCTTCTCGGCCCCGCGGATGAGTAGCTTCAGGTACGGCTGGTCGTCGTCCGGCACCACGGGCAGGCCGGGCGGCGCGGAGCTGGTCGAACCCGAGGCGAATGCCGTCTTCACAATGCGGTCCTCGAGCGACTGGTAGGCCATCACGACGATTCGGCCGCCTACCCGCGTGCCCTCGATGGCCGCGGGCATGGCGCGCTCGAGCACCTCGAGCTCACGGTTGACCGCGATTCGCAGCGCCTGGAAGGTGCGCTTGGCGGGGTTGCTGCCGGGCATACGCGTGGCGGCGGGGATGCAGGCACGCACGATGTCCACGAGTTGGGCGCTCGTAGTGATGGGGGTCTCGGCCCGCTTGCGGACCACGGCCTCGGCAATGCGGCCTGCAAATCGCTCGTCCCCATAGGTGTGCAGGATCCGCGCGATCTCACGCTCGTCCGCCTCGCGCAAGATGTCCGCCGCCGTGACGGGGTCCTCGCGGTTCATGCGCATGTCCAAGGGGGCGTCTTGCGCATAGGAGAAGCCGCGGTCAACCTCGTCGATCTGGAGCGAACTGACGCCCAGGTCGAGCAGGATTGCGTCGGCGGCGTCCGCCCCGACCCTGGCAAGGGCGCCGTCGATGTCGTCGTACTCGGCGTGGTGGGCGACGAACCTGTCGCCGAACCGCGCGAGGCGCTCCGATGCGATGTCTATCGCCTGCCGGTCGCGGTCGATCCCCACGACGGTCACCTGGGGACACTGTTCGAGCAGCGCCTCGGTATGGCCGCCCATGCCGAGTGTGCCGTCGATCGCCACGGCGCCGTCTCGGTCGAGGGAGGGCGCGAGCAGATCGACGCAACGCTGCAGCAGCACCGGCTGGTGCCGCGAGGCCGCATCCGTCATCACCCCTCCCTTCCCTCCGTGTCGCCGTGACCCGTGGTCTCCCTCCGGCTCTCTGACGGGGGGAAGTCCGTCAGAGTCGCTCGGCGGAAGACCGCAGGCCACGGTGAGTTACATGTCGTCAAATACCTCTGCGGCGGTCGCCGCGTAGTCCTCTTCACCGTCCACCAGGTACTGCTCCCAGGTGGCGGCGTCCCAAATCTCCACACGCGAGCCCATGCCGACCACCGCGACCTCACGGTCGATGCCGGCATACCCGCGCAGTGCCCCGCTCAGCAGGATCCGCCCCTGCTTGTCGGGGATGTCGTCCTGGGCGTGACCCAGGAAGTTCCTTAGGTAGTCGCGAGCGCGCTTGTTCTCGAGCGGCGCGCGTCGCAGCCGGTCGTGGACGAGCGCGAACTCGTCCAGCGGGAACAGGAACACGCACCGGTCCAGGCCGCGTGTGGCAACCAGTCCCGTCGCCAGCCGGCCCCGGAACTTGGCCGGCAAGATCAGCCGGCCCTTGTCGTCGAGCCGCGGCGTGAACGTGCCGAGAAACACCCCCGTGGGGCCAAGACCGTGCGCCAAAGGCTCAGACACGTGTGTCACCTCCTCACGCCACGACTCGCCAGTGCGCCCCACATTACTCCACTTCTCTCCACTTGGAGAGGGAATATGTGAGAAATCCTGCGCGATGATGCCGTTATCCCTGATAGACCGCAGTAGAGAGGAGTGGAGGGATTTCTCGGTCCTGAGTGTCGCCACAATGGTCATAGGTGTGCGCGAGCGCCATATCACCTAGGCTCGATCCCAGGTTGCAAAGGAGCGTTCATGACCCAGACCTTGCCCACCGAGAGCGAACTCGACGACGTGGCGGACGTCACCTCGCGGATCCGCGCCTCCATCTCGACCGTGTTGTCCGGCCTGGACCACGCGATCACGGGGACCCTGTCGACCGTGCTCGCGCAAGGCCACCTGCTCATCGAGGACGTGCCGGGGGTGGGCAAGACCACGCTGGCCCGGGCGTTCGCCAAGAGCGTCGACTGCTCGGTGGGCCGCATCCAGTTCACGCCCGACCTATTGCCGTCCGACGTCACCGGCGTGAGCATCTACCGCGCCGACGACCACCGGTTCGAGTTCCGGCCCGGCCCGGTGTTCGCGAACGTAGTGATCGCCGACGAGATCAACCGCGCCTCCCCCAAGACCCAGTCCGCCCTGCTCGAAAGCATGCAGGAGCGCGCGGTCACCATCGACGGCCGCACCCGCGAGCTGCCCAACCCCTTCCTGGTGGTGGCGACCCAGAACCCCATCGAGATGGAGGGCACCTACCCCCTCCCCGAGGCCCAGCGAGACAGGTTCATGGCCCAGGTCTCCGTCGGGTACCCGCACCCCCGCGACGAGATGGCGATGCTTGACAGCCACGACGGCGTGGACCCGCTCGCGTCCGTCGAGCCGGTAACGGACACGGCGGCACTCGTCGCCGCCATCGCCGTGGCGCGACGGATCTTCGTGGCCCCTGCGATCAAGCAGTACATCGTGGACATCGTGGGCGCCACCCGTGAGGAGCCAGGGCTGCGGCTGGGCGCCTCCCCCCGGGCGGCCCTGCAGCTGCTCGCCGCGTCCAAGGCGCGCGCGGCCATGGCCGGCCGCAACCATGTGCTCCCCGACGACGTCAAGGCGCTCGCCGTCGCCGTGCTCGCGCACCGGCTGATCCCCTCCACCGAGTCCAGGCTCTCGGGCCGCACCTCGCAGCAACTGACGCGCGATATCGTCGCCCGCCTGGAGGTGCCGATTGCCGCGCGCGACAGCGCCCC
>JBKBNW010000191.1:0-3929 GCA_046295115.1 Demequina sp. | reverse complement strand
CGGCGACGTCCCCACGGGCTCCGCCATCGAGGAGTTGCTCGAGGCGATCCGCATCCCCACCGAGAAGCGGTTCATCCAGGTGCAGCAGTTGCTGCGGGCCGTGCGCGCCGGGCACTGCGACCTCGAGCAGGTCTACGAGGCCTGCAAGATCGACCGGTGGTTCCTGGACCAAATGCTGCTGATGAACGAGGTGGCGCACGAGGTTGCCCAGGCGCCGGCGCTGACCGCGGAGGTGCTGCGCGAGGCCAAGCGCCACGGCCTCGCGGACACCCAGATCGCGTCGCTGCGGCAGGTCTCGGTCGAGGACGTGTTCTCGGCGCGGGCCGAGCTGGGCGTGCAGCCCGTCTTCAAGACGGTTGATACCTGCGCGGCCGAGTTCGAGGCCAGCACCCCGTACCACTACAGCTCCTACGACTCCGAGGACGAGGTCGCTCCGCGCGAGCGCGAGGCCGTGCTGATCCTGGGTTCGGGCCCCAACCGCATCGGTCAGGGCATCGAGTTCGACTACTCCTGCGTGCACGCCGCCCTGAGTCTCAAGAACCGCTACGAGACCGTGATGGTCAACTGCAACCCCGAGACCGTCTCCACCGACTACGACACGGCGAACCGGCTGTACTTCGAGCCGCTGACGTTCGAGGACGTGATGGCCGTCTACGAGGCGGAGAAGGCCGCGGGCCCAGTCAAGGGCATGATCGTGCAGCTCGGCGGGCAGACACCGCTGAGCCTCGCGCAGCGCCTGGCCGATGCCGGAGTCCCCATCCTCGGCACGTCGCCGGAGGCCATCGACAACGCGGAGGACCGCTCGGCCTTTGGCCGCGTGCTCGACGCCGCGAACCTGCCGGCGCCCGCGTATGGCACCGCCCACGGGATCGACCAGGCGATCGAGATCGCCGACCGCATTGGCTACCCGGTGCTGGTGCGGCCGTCCTACGTCCTGGGTGGCCGCGGCATGGAGATTGTGTTCGACCGCGCGCAGCTCGAGGACTACGGCACGCGCATGGCGGACGTGGGGGACCACGTCACCAGCGCGCCCCTGCTGATCGACAAGTTCCTCGACGACGCGATCGAGATCGACGTGGACGCGCTGTTCGACGGCGAAGAGTTGTACCTGGGCGGCGTGATGGAGCACATCGAGGAGGCCGGGATCCACTCGGGCGACTCCGCGTGCGTGCTCCCTCCCGTGACGCTGTCGCGCGATGAGCTCGAGCGCATCCGCCGCTCCACCGAGGCGCTGGCGCGGGGCATCGGCGTGCACGGCCTGATGAACGTGCAGTACGCCCTCTCGTCGGACGTGCTCTACGTGCTCGAGGCGAATCCGCGCGCAAGCCGCACCGTGCCCTTCGTGGCGAAGGCGACCGGGGTTCCCCTCGCCACGGCCGCATCGCTGATCATGACCGGCGCCACCATCGCCTCGCTCAAGGCGGAAGGCGTATTGCCGGAACTCGATGGCGCGCACATCGACATGACGCAGCGCATCGCGGTCAAGGAGGCGGTGCTGCCGTTCAAGCGGTTCCGTACCGCCGACGGCCTGGTCGTGGACTCGGTGCTGGGCCCCGAGATGCGTTCGACGGGCGAGGTGATGGGCTTCGACGCCACGTTCCCGCTCGCATTCGCGAAGTCGCAGGCCGCGGCGTTCGGGGGCCTGCCCACCGAGGGCAAGGCGTTCGTGTCGGTGGCGGACCGCGACAAGCGGTCGATCGTGTTCCCCGTGGCCCGGCTGCATGAGCTGGGCTTCGAGATCCTGGCGACGGCCGGCACCGCGCAGGTGCTTGGGCGCCACGGCATCCCCACCACGGTGGTGCGCAAGTACTCGCAGGGCCGCGGGCCGGACGGCGAGCCCACCATCGTGGACCTGGTGAACGCCGGTCAAGTGCCGCTCGTCATCAACACCCCGTCGGGGCAGGGCGCGCGTGCGGACGGTTACGAGATCCGCGCCGCGGCGATTGCTGCCGACGCGGCGATCGTCACGACCACCCAGCAACTCGCGGCGGCCGTGCTCGCCATCGAGGCGCTGCGGCTCGGACCTTTCGACGTGCTGAGCCTGCAAGATGCCGCTGGCGAGCGCACGCGAAACGTCATCGCAGGTAGTATGGCCTAGAGGTGCAAATCGCACGAAGGGAGCACCGGATGCGGTTCGGCCACAGGCTCGCACAGTCGATGGATCGGCTGGGCCCGCTGTGCGTGGGTATCGACCCGCACGTGGGGCTGCTGCAAGCGTGGGGACTCGACGACACCCCGGAGGGCCTCGCGTCCTTCGGCAAGACCGTGGTCGAGGCCGCCGCTGGCGTGGCGGCCGCCGTCAAGCCGAACATCGCGTTCTTCGAGCGGCACGGCTCGCGCGGCATCGCCGCCCTCGAGCAGGTGCTCCAGCTCGCGCGAGAGCAGCAGCTGCTCACCATCATGGACGCCAAGCGCGGCGACATCGGCTCGACCATGGCCGGCTATGCGGACGCGTATCTGCGCCCGGGTGCGCCGCTCGAGAGCGACGCCGTGACGTTGTCGCCGTACTTGGGATTCGGTTCCCTCGAACCGGCGCTGTCGCTCGCCGCGGAGCACGGCAAGGGCGTGTTCGTGCTGGCGCTGACCTCGAATCCCGAGGGCGCGTCGGTGCAGCACGCGCGCACGGCAGACGGCGAATCCGTGGCTGGAGCCGTGGTGCGTGAGGCCGCGCGGCACAACGTGGGCGCAGAGCCCATGGGAGACGTGGGGCTCGTCGTCGGTGCGACGGTGGGCTCGGCGATGTCGGAACTCGGCATCGACCTCGACGGGCTGAATGGCCCGATTCTCGCGCCTGGAATGGGCGCGCAGGGTGCTGGTCCCGCACAGGTCACCGCGACCTTCGGGAACGCATCGCCGCAGGTACTCGTCAATCAATCGAGAGGGGTCCTGAACTCGGGCCCCTCAGTGCAGAAGCTGCGCGGAGCCATTCAGGCTGCCGCCGGAGCAGCCCAGGATGCGCTCAGGGCGTGAGCCCAGAGCGTAAGGAAGGAGGGGTCGTGGCGACACCTGAACTATCCGAAGAGCAGCGTGCGGCGGCACTCGTGAAGGCGACGGCCGTGCGCAGTGCACGGCGTGTTTTCAAGGAGGAGCTGGCCCGCGGCGAGATGACGCTTCACGAGGCGATCACTCGCGCTAAGGCCGACGAGGCCCTTGCTGGGATTAGGGTGCGCGATCTGCTGCAGTGCCTCCCCGGCATCGGCCCCAAGCGCGCAGAGGCGGCCATGGAGGAGATCGGGATCTCGCAAGCCCGCCGTATCCGTGGTCTCGGGACGCACCAGATCGATTCCCTCGTCGAACGCGAGCATCGATGACGCGACTCGTCGTGCTGGCGGGCCCCACTGCCGTAGGCAAGGGCACGCTGGTGCGGGCTTTGCGTGAGCGCAATCCCGACATTTGGGTCTCGGTGTCGGCGACCACCCGGTCCGCGCGGCCCGGCGAAGTGGACGGCGTGCACTACCACTTCGTGTCCGAGGTGGACTTCTCCCGAATGATCGAGGGCGGCCAGCTGCTGGAGTGGGCCACCGTGCACGGGACTCATCGCTACGGCACGCCCCGCGGTCCGGTCGACGAGCACCTGGCAGCGGGCGTGCCGTCGGTGCTCGAGATCGACCTGCAGGGTGCCCGCCAGGTGCGGTGCGCGATGCCAGAGGCGCTGTACGTGTTCATCGAACCGCCCTCGATGGAGGAGTTGGAGCGCCGGCTCGTGGGGCGGGGCACGGAGGACGACCTGGAGCGCGAGCGGCGCCTGCTGACCGCGCAGATCGAGATGGCGGCGTCGAAGGAGTTCGACGTCATCATCATCAACGACGACCTCGATACGGCCGTCGGCCAGCTCGAGAAGCTGGTCCGGGGCGCGGGCTGAGCCCCGCGCAACCGCATGCACGGTAGACTGGCATGCGGACTTTCCCGTGACCCAAGACTTGGGAGTA
>JBKBNW010000190.1:0-3997 GCA_046295115.1 Demequina sp. | reverse complement strand
GGCGCGGCGAGACGCGGCTTTCGGCGCTGAGCCCGGAATGATTGGCGAAGCGGAAGCCCGGATCGCCCGGCGGGATGCCGGCATAGCCCGAGAACCAGGCCGCCATGGCCGCGCCCGAGGCCGCGAGATCCGCCGGCGCCGCCCCGATGGCGCGCGAGGCGGCGAGGCCCAGCGCCTCGGCCACGGCGGGGATGGCGGCGCGGTCGATCCGGGCGCCGGCGCGCGAGAGGCGGGAAAGCGCGGCCTCGAACCCGCGCGCGGGGCGTTCGCGCAGATCGTCGAGCGCCACGGTTTCGAGGACGAGGAGGCGCGCGCCCGTGCCGCGCTTGTCACCGCCGCGGACGCCCTCCACGAGGCGCGCGCCGCCACCGCGAAGCGACTCGCCGCCGCCGTGCGGGAGGAACTGTCGCGCTTGGCCATGCCGGACGCGGACCTCGCGGTCGCCGTGGAGCGCATCGAGCCGACCGCGCACGGCGCCGATGCGGTGACCATGACCCTCGCCTCTCACCCGGGTGCGCCCCACCGGCCGGTGGCGGACGCCGCGAGCGGCGGTGAGCTGTCGCGCATCATGCTCGCCATCGAGGTGTCCTTGGCAGGTGCCGACCCAGGCGGTGGTGCCGCCCGCACCTTCATCTTCGACGAGGTGGATGCGGGCGTGGGAGGCAAGGCCGCGGTCGCGGTCGGCAACCGGCTCGCGCAGCTCGCGCGCACCCACCAGGTCATCGTCGTCACCCACCTGGCGCAGGTCGCCGCCTTCGCCGACACCCACGTGGTGGTAGCAAAGTCCACCGACGGCGCGGTGACGCGTGCCCAGGTGGGGGCGGTCGTCGGGGAAGGCCGGGTCCAGGAGGTCGCGCGGCTGTTGTCGGGCCAAGAGGACTCGACCACGGCACGCGCCCATGCGCTTGAGCTGCTGGAGGGCTCCGCCGTGGCACGATGACGGAATGAGCCGTTCCGACCGCACCAACCGCGGGGACGACGGTACCGTCACCGGCGCATTGCGCATCGAACCGAGCGTCAGGGTGCTACTGCGCCGCCTGCGCCCCGGAGACGTCGCCGTCATCGACATCCTCGACCTCGACCAACAGTCCGCAGAGGCGATCGCCGCGCGGC
Organism: Demequina sp.; assembly: GCA_046295115.1. Lineage (GTDB taxonomy): Bacteria > Actinomycetota > Actinomycetes > Actinomycetales > Demequinaceae > Demequina. Next base: position 2,884 of record JBKBNW010000190.1, on the reverse strand, counting down.
GCCCTGGCGCCGTCATCGACGTTCAGTCGTCGATCTCCGGGCGCTACCCGACGGGCGGCCCACGCGTGCTTCTCGAGGCGGGGGTGCCGCTCATCGACGAGGTCGGCGGCGCGATCCTCGGCACCAAGGACGGTGCGCAGGCGACCGTGACGGGTGCTCAGGTCCTCATCGGCGACACGGTAATAGCCGAGGGACGTCAGGTCACCCCCGACGTCCTCACCGACGTCATGGTTGGCGCGACAGAAGGACTGCGCGTACAACTGGCGACCTTCACTGCGAACGCGATGGATCACGTCGAGCGCGAGGCGGACACGATCCTCGACGGTGCGGGCCTTCCCGACGTCGGGCTCGACATTGACGGACGCCACGTGGTGATCGTCGCCCCCGGCTTCCGTCACCGTGAACAACTCGCGTCGATCCGCCGCTACATTCGCGACCACCGGCCCATCCTCATCGCGGTAGGCGATGCGGCCGATGCGACCCTGGAGCTGGCATCGGCGCCGCACCTGATCATCGGCGACGTGGAGGGGGTGGGGGATGACGCGCTGCGGTCCGCGGACCGGGTGCTGCTCCACGAGCCTCACGGCGGCGCCTCGGGACAGGCCCGCGTCGACGCGCTCGGGCTCGCGCATACGGTGTCCGACTCGTCGCTGTCCTCGACGGCGCTCGCGATCCTGCTGGCGCACTCGCGCGGCGCGTCCGTGATCGTCACCGTCGGCGTCGAGTCCTCGCTGCAGGACTACCTCGACACCTCGCAGCCCGACGCCTCCGGCACCTTTCTCGCGCGCCTTCAGGCGGGCACGAGCATCGTCGACGCACCCGCCGTCGCCCAGGTGTACCGGCATCGGTACTCGGGCTGGACGCTGGTGCTGCTTGTGGTGTCCGGGCTGCTGGCGCTCGCGGTAGCGATCTCCTCGACGCCCGCCGGGCGCGCGTGGGTGGAAGACCTTTGGACAGCGGCGACGTCGTGGATCGGTGGAACGTGATGAAGGACTTTCGCTACCACGTGGTCTCTCTCGTGGCCGTGTTCCTCGCGCTCGCGGTCGGAGTGGTGCTCGGCTCGGGTCCCATGCGGGACGCGCTCGTGGGCGACATGTCCGACCAGATCGCGGCCCTCGAGACCGAGGCTGAGCAGGCGCGCGCGGCGGCGGACGCCGCCACGGCGCAGACTGCGACCGCCCAGCAGTTCTCGGACGAGGCGGCGCCTGCGCTGCTCTCGGAGGTCCTGCTGGGGTTGACGGTGGCCACCGTCGAGGCCGGCCAGCCCGCCTCGCAGGAGTCGAACGGGGTCCGCGATCGGCTCGTGCAGGCCGGAGCGACGGTCGCCGGCGAGATCGTCATCGAGGACGCCTGGACGGACCCCTCCCAGAGCGCCTTCAGGTCCTCACTGGCCTCGACCATGGCACCCAACGTGGTGGGCGTGGACGATGCGTCGTCGCCGTCGATGGTGCTGTCCCACGCACTCGCGCAGGCCCTCATGCCGGGCATGTTGCCGCCGGGTGCTACTGAGGCCGACCTCGCGGACACCGACTTCCCGGACCCCGCGAATGCCAACGAGCGTGCGGCGCTGCTTCTCGACCTGTTGGTGCAGGCCGGCCTCGTGTCGGGCACCGCCACGGCCCCCATCGAGGCGTTCGCGCTCATCGCCGGGCCGGGGGCCGCAGACGAGGCCGCTCGGGCGGAGGTGTCGAGTGCGCTCGCCGCGACGGCCGTGATCCTTGCGCAGTACACGCCGGGCGTGGTGGTCGCTTCCGGACCCGACGCGCCCGGAGACGTGGCGAGTGCGGTGCAAAACTCTCCCGACGCATCGGCCGTGGTCGCGACCGTCGTCGAAGGCACCGATTCCTACGGTCAAATCTCCGTCCCATTGGCCATCTCCCAGGCATTTTCCGGCTCGGTGGGTCACTACGGTCCGGGGGAGGGGCGCACGCTGGTGCCGCCTTTTTCGTGACGGATAGATCACCCGCGAGCGGCGCAGGGGCGTCGCGGTCGGCGAATCGCTGTTAGTGTTGAAGCCCGTGGAGCGAACGCGATTCTCGTCCGGCACGGACCATGTCACCCGTCACATCTTTGTCACCGGGGGTGTAGTTTCCTCCCTCGGCAAAGGCCTTACTGCATCCTCTTTGGGACGCCTATTGCGCTCGCGCGGACTGCGCGTGACGATGCAGAAGCTCGATCCTTATCTGAACGTGGATCCGGGCACGATGAACCCCTTCCAGCACGGCGAAGTCTTCGTGACCGACGACGGCGCGGAGACTGACCTGGACATCGGCCACTACGAGCGGTTCTTGGACGTCAAGCTGTCTGCCAGCTCCAACGTCACCACCGGTCAGGTGTACTCGCAGGTGATCGCCAAGGAACGCCGCGGCGAGTACCTGGGCGACACCGTCCAGGTGATCCCGCACATCACCGACGAGATCAAGCGCCGCATGCGCGACCAGGCCGGCCCCGAGTGCGACGTCATCATCACCGAGGTGGGCGGCACCGTGGGCGACATCGAGTCGCAGCCCTTCCTCGAGGCCGCACGCCAGATCCGCCACGACGTGGGACGCGACAACGTGTTCTTTCTGCACGTGTCCCTGGTGCCCTACATCGGCCCCGCGGGTGAGCTCAAGACCAAGCCCACCCAGCACTCTGTCGCTGCGCTCAGGTCGATTGGTATCCAGCCCGACGCGATCGTGTGCCGTGCCGACCGCGAGATCCCGCTCGCGATGAAGAACAAGATCGCGCTCATGTGCGACGTCGAGGGCGAGGCTGTCGTGACAGCCAAGGACGCCCCCAGCATCTACGACATCCCGCGCGTGCTGCACTCCGAGGGCCTCGACGCCTACGTGGTGCGCCGCCTGAACCTGCCCTTCCACGACGTCGAGTGGGGGGCATGGCA
>JBKBNW010000189.1:0-4005 GCA_046295115.1 Demequina sp. | reverse complement strand
GATCGACCACTCGCACGTGCCCGGCGACGCCGAGGCGCAGTGGGTGAGCGTCGACGGCTCCGTGGTGGAGGCCGCGCTGTGGTGCGGGCCGCTCGCGCAGCACTCCGGCCACACGGCGCTCGTCATGGGCGCCGGCGGGCCGCATCGACTGTCCGGGACCACCGACCGTGCGGACGCAGGGCCACTCGGTGAGTTCGTCTACGAGCCCGACGGCGCCGTGATCCGGGCCGGGCTCGTCGGAGAGCTCGCGCACGTCACCGGCACTCACCTGCTCGACCCGACGATCGCGTACCTGACGGCCGATGCGCCCGTCGAGACGCCCTTCGCGCGCGGCTATCGCGTGGTCGAGGCGATGCCGTTCAAGGTCAAGGCGTTGGCGGCGGCGCTGCGCGAGCGGGGGGTGGGCACCGTGGACATCAAGAAGCGAGGGGTGGACATCACTCCCGAGCAGCTGCGGCCCCAGCTGAAGCTCAAGGGGGCGGGGCGTATGACGGTCATCGTCACCCGCGTCGCCGGACAGCGCACGGCGCTCCTCGCGGAGCCGCTCGCACGGGACGCGTGACGTCAGCACGTGCCGTGCGGCACGTCGACGTCGACTGGCCACTCACCGAGCGGCTCTGCCGCACCCACGAGCACGTCGGCCAGTCCCGCCAGGGCGCCTGCACCGCGACCGTATAGGCCCACGTACACCTCAGCCTCGGAGGACCCCAGGCCCCACGGTCCTCCCATCGCCACCACCACGTCGGCACTGCCGCGCGCATCGTCCCCACCCATGAGCAACACGCGCGTGCCGCCGTCACCGACCGTCACGCCGTGCTCCGCCAAGGCCGCCGCGAGCGCCGCACGATCCGCCTCCCAGCCCCCCGTGATCGTGACCGTGTCCCCCACGAACGCAGCGCTGCAGTCGCGCGCCGCCACGGTGGTGCCCGCTGCCGCCAACTGACGGGCGTAGTCGAGCCCCTCATCCGCCACCGGCTCGAGCCCCTGCTGCCAGCGCGCCAGCAGGATCATCCGTGCCGCGGCCTCGTCCAGCCGCTCGCGTGGCACATCCCCGTCCTCGACGGCGGCCACGATCGCGTCGCGGGCCTCGCGCGGGTCGGGGGGCATGAGCAGCAGGTCCGCGCCGGCCGCGAGGGCGTCGACCGCTGCTTGCCCCGAGCCATGCGTCGCCTTCACCGCGCCCATGTTGAGCGCATCAGTCATCGCCACGCCGTCAAAGCCCAGCACGTCACGCAGGTAGGCGTACGCGGCCGGCTCGAGAGACGCGGGACCGTCACCCCATTCGGGCAGCGCGATGTGGGCCATCATCACCGCCGGGGCGCCGGCGTCGATCGCGGACACGAACGGCACCATGTCCCGCTCCTCCAGGTCCGACAGTGACGAGCGCTGGACGGGCAGCTCCTCGTGCGAGTCCTCGGTCACCGACCCATGCCCCGGGAAGTGCTTCACCACCGGCACCACGCCGCCGTCCAGGAACCCACCGACGGCCGCACCCACCGTCGCTGACACGCGCGCCGAGTCTGAGCCGGCCGATCGCGAGCGGATGGTCGGATCGGCGAGCCCCACGGTGGCATCGGCCACCGGCGCAAAGTCCACGGTGAACCCCATTGCGCGCATGTCGACGGCCGCCTGCGCATATGCGGCGCGCACGGCGGCCTTGTCGCTCGCCGCCCCTGCCGCCATGAAGCTCGGCAGGTCGGGCATCACCCCCCTGAGGCGCGACACCACGCCGCCCTCCTGGTCCACCCCCACCAGCGCACCCCAATCCCGCGTGCCAGAACGCGCCGCCCCGGCCTGCGCCGCGTCGGCCAGCTCACGCACTCCGGCGGCATCGGTGACCGCATCCGCCATCACGATCACCCCGCCCAGCCCCAGGTCCGCCACGAGATCTTCCGTCGCAGTCGGGGACGGCGACGCCACCGATGCGACGATGACCTGGCCGGCGGCGTCCGCGAGCGGCAACGTCCTCGCCGTCTCGAGCGCCGCTTCCCACTCGGCCGCGGAGGGCCCCCACGCGAGTCCCGGCGCCGCCGCGGGCGAGGCCGACGGAGCGGGCGACGGGGCGGCGGGCGACGGGGTAGGCGAAGGCACGAGCACGTGGCTGTCCGCGGTCGGGCTGGGGGCGGCGTGCGGCGACGGTTTCTGCGCGGCCGGCCACCACGCGACGGACACCAGCAGCACTGCCACGAGCGCGGCTGCGCCGACGGCGAAGGCCGCCCGAGTACGTGAGGGCACCGCGCTACACAGAGACCGTCGTGAGCGGCATCGAGGAGTCGACTCCGATGCCCAGCTCGCTGGGCGCGACTCCCGAGCGCATCACCGCAGAACCCAGCGCGGCGATCATCGCGCCGTTGTCAGTGCAGTACCGGATGGGCGGAATCCGCACCTCGACGCCGGCGGCCTCGCCGCGAGCGGTCGCCATCTCTCGCAGCTGCGAGTTGGCACTGAAGCCGCCGCCGATCACCAGCGTCTCGACGCCGTGCTCGCGACAGGCGTTCAGGGTCTTCATGACCAGCACGTCCGCGACCGCATCGGCGAAGGAGGCCGCCACGTCCGCGACGGGGATCTCGCGACCTGCGTCCTGTTCCGTCTCGACCCAGCGCGCGACGGCCGTCTTGAGGCCCGAGAAGGAGAAGTCGTACGCGTGGCGCTCGCGGAACTTGGGGGCCGTGAGGGCGCGCGGGAACGGGATCGCCGTGGGGTCGCCCTCGCGCGCCAGGCGGTCGATGTGCGGCCCGCCCGGGTACGGCAGGCCCAGCAGCCGGCCCACCTTGTCGAAGGCCTCGCCAGCGGCGTCGTCGAGCGTATGGCCCAGTTCCCGCACCGACACCGCCGAGCCCTCGATCAACAGCAGCGAGGTGTGCCCGCCGGAGACCACCAGCGACATCACTGTGTCGGGGAACTCGCCATGGACAAGCTCGTCCACCACCGCGTGGCCGACGACGTGGTTGACGCCGTACAACGGGCGATCCAGTGCAAGCGCGAGCGCCTTCGCCGCGGCGTTGCCCACCGTCAGCGACCCCACCAGCCCGGGGCCGGCAGCGACGGCGATCGCGTCCACATCGGACAGGGTGCGGTCCGCTCTGTCCAGCGCTTGCTCGAGCGTGGGCAGGAACGCCTCCAAGTGGGCTCGGGAGGCGACCTCGGGAACGATGCCGCCGTACCGCGCGTGCTCGTCCATTGAGGACGCGGTGACGTCGACCAGCAGGTCAATGCCCTCGACGAGGGCGACCCCGGTCTCGTCGCACGTCGACTCGATCCCCAGCACCAATGGATTCACCCGCCAAGCCTAACTGCGGTCGTGGGTGCCTGATCTGCACCCCGGTGTGCACGTGCTCACCCGCGGACCCGGAACGGCCGCGCGACGGTCCCGGCCACGGCCGGCCGTGCGAGACAATGGTGACCATGCCCACCCCCCACGCTCTCGATGCCGACGCGCGCGCGCTGCTGTTTCTCGACGCCCGCTCCAACGTCAACTTCGCCGACCGCGCGGTCCACCCGGACGTGGTGCGCGAGGTCTGGGACCTCGTGAAGTGGGGCCCGACTGGCAACAACACCGTTCCCCTTCGCCTGCTCGTCGCCGAGTCGGAGTCCGCGCGTGCCGCGGTGATCGACAACGCTCTCGAAGGCAACCGCGCCAAGCTCGCGAAGGCCCCACTGCTGGTGGTCGCCGCCCACGACGAGCGATTCCACGACGCCTTCTCCGTCACGGGAGGGGGCACGGCCGCCATGTACGAGATGCTCGAGGCGGACCCGCAACGCCGCGTCACCATGGCCCACTCCGGCGCGATGCTGCAGGCCGGGTACTTCATCGTCGGGCTACGCGCCGCGGGCCTGGCCGTTCGCCCGTACGGCGGATTCGACCACGCGGGCATGGACGCGGCCCTGTTCGAGGGCAGCTCGTGGCGATCCGAGGTGCTGTTCGGCATCGGCTTCCCGCACGAGGACGATCACGGTGCGGGCGAGCGGCGCGGGCGACCGAGCGCCGACGAGGCGGTGAGGATC
>JBKBNW010000188.1:0-4015 GCA_046295115.1 Demequina sp. | reverse complement strand
CGTCAGCCACGCGCCGCACAGCGACCGGCATGGGGTCGCCGCCCGCGCCTGGCACCTGCTCGCGCCGGGCCTGCACGGCGAGACCCCCACGCGCTACTCGTAGCCGGCGGCGCTCCCTCGCGGCCCCTGGGCGTCCCACCCTCCGGCACCCCGGATCGTGGATTGTCCGGAATGAGAACCCCTCCCTTCCGCGTTCCCGTGGCTATGAAAGCCCTGACCTACGACGAGTTTGGCGGCGCCGACGTTCTGGCTGTCACCGACCAGCCCAAGCCCCACGCGGGCCCCGACGTCATGGTGGTTGAGGTACGTGCCGCCGGGCTGAACCCGGTGGATTACAAAATCAGAGAAGGCGGCCTCGAGGGCGTGCTCGACGCTCACTTCCCCGTGGCCCCCGCGTGGGACGTCTCCGGAGTCGTGGTGGAGGCGGGGCTCGACACCCCCGAGTTCGCCCCTGGGGACGAGGTCTTCGCCTACGCACGGACGGACGTGGTCTCGGGCGGCACGCTCGCGGAGTACGTCGCGGTGCCGGTGCGGACCGCGGCGCGCAAGCCCGCCTCCGTGTCGCACGAAGAGGCTGCGGCCGTGCCGCTGGCCGGCCTCACCGCGCTCCAGTCCTTGCGCCGCGCGGGAGTCACCCGCGGGTCGACCGTGCTGATCCACGGCGCCAGCGGTGGCGTGGGCACATTCGCCGTCCAGATCGCTCGGCACCTCGGGGCCGACGTGGTCGGCACGGCCTCGGAGCGAAACCACCGCTACGTATGCGACCTCGGCGCCACCCACCTCGAGTACGGCGAGGGCCTCGTGGAACGCGCCCTGGAGGCCCGGCCCCACGGCTACGACGCGATCCTCGACTACGCGGGCGGCACATCACTTGACGGTACGGTCGCGTTGCTCGCGCCGGAAGGGGTGACGGTCTCGATCGCCGACCCCCGCGCCAGGACGGAGTTCGGCGGCCACTACATGTGGGTGCGCCCCGACTCCGCCGACCTTGCCGAACTAGCGAACCTCATCGACGCCGGCCACCTGCGCGTTGAGCTCGCAGGCACGTACCCACTGGAGCAAGCCGCCGACGCATACCGCGAACTCGAGGGCGGCCACGTGCGCGGCAAGATCGTGGTGACCCTCTAGGCGGACTCGCGCACAATCAGCGTGGTCGGCATGATCGTGGTGCGGGGCCTACTGGTATCGCCGGCCAGCACCCCCAACAAGATGTCCGCCATCTCGCGGCCCATCTCCTCTGACGGCTGACGCACAGTCGTGAGCGGGATCTCGCACGCCTCGACCGCAGGGCTGTCGTCGTACCCCACAAGGGCGACGTCTTCCGGGATGCGCAGGCCGCGATCGAGCACCACCGGCATCGCACCGCTGGTCATCAGGTCGGAGGCGACGAACACGCCGTCGACCTCGGGGTAGGTCGCCAGGACCTCCCGCATCGCGCGCGCTCCGCCAAGCATCGTGTAGTCGCCGTCGACGACGGGACCGGGCTGGAGACCGGCATCGTGCAGCGCGCGCCGCCAGCCCTCGACGCGGTCGAGCGAACTGTGCATCGACAGCGGTCCCGCGATGGTCGCAATGTTGCTGCAGCCGCGGTCGATGAGCCGCTGGGTCGCCTTCGCGGCACCGTCCACGTTGTTCACATCGACGACGTACGCATCCACCCCCGGGATCGCGGACCTCCCGCCGAACACCATGGGCATCATCTCGCTGATTTGGCGCAACGAGTGGTTGCTCGTGTGGTGCGAGACCACCACCACACCGTCGACCGCGCCGCCGGCCAGGTATCGCAGCATCTTGCCCTCGGGCGCCTGGCTCGCGACCATCAGGCTCAGCACGTAGTCCGACTGCTCGAGTCGACTCGTGATGCCCGCCACGATGGAAGCGAAGTAGACGTCACCGAGGAACCGAGTGATGTCTTCCGGGACGACGAGCGCGATCGCATGGGACTGCTGACTCGCAAGCGAGCGAGCGGCCCGATTGGGGACGTACCCCAGCTCCGCGATCGCCTGACGCACCAACTCGGCGCTGTCAGGGTGCACTTTGGGCGAGCCATTCACCACGCGCGACACAGTCGCGCGAGACACGCCCGCCCGGGCCGCCACCGCCTCAAGGGTGGGGGCGGCGGCCCGGACGAACGCTCGGTCCTTAGCCGTGGTGCGCGCGGGACGAGCACTCAGCTGTGGCTCACGCCGACCCGTCAGTGGGTCGACGCTCGGGACCTGTGTCATGACCTAACCCTTCAACGCGCCCTGCATGATGCCCGCCACGAGCTGGCGGCCGGTGAAGACGAACAGCATGAGCAGTGGCACCGTGGCCAACAGCACGCCCGTGAGGACGAGCGAGTAGTCCACGAAGTAGTTCGCCTGCAGCATCGACAGTGCCAGGGGCAGGGTCGGGTTCGACTGGTCGAGAATGATCAGCGGCCACAGGAAGTTGTTCCACGATGCCACAAAGGTGAACAGGAACAGCATCGCCGCAGCCGGCCGCGCAGCGGGAACCGCCACGTGCCAGAACGTGCGAATCATGTTGCACCCGTCGACGCGCGCGGCCTCGATGAGTTCATACGGCAGCGACTGCTGCAGGAACTGCGTCATCCAGAACACGCCGAAGGCGGATACCAGTGCAGGAACAATGACCGCACCAAGGTTGCCGGTCCAACCAAACTCCGCCATCAGGATGTACAGCGGCACGATGCCCAGCTGGACAGGCACGGCCATCGTCGCGATTACCGCGACGTACAGCACGCTGTTGCCCTTGAACCGCAGCCTCGAGAAGGCGAACCCGGCGAGAGTCGACAGCACCACCGTGGTGATGGCGACCGTCGTCGACACGATGATCGAGTTGCCGAGTGCCTTCCAGAAGTTGACTGCGGGGTTGCTGATCACGGACTGCGCGTTGTCGAAGAGGTTCCCACCGGGGATCCACGACATGTTGGGGTCGCGAACCGTGGTCGAGTCCCCCGAGCCGATGAGCAGCGACCAGTAGAACGGGAAGAGCGAGGCGATGATGACTGCGCCCAATGCGGCGTAGACGTACCACCGTGGTCGCAGAATGTCTGCGGCACCACGTTTCAGTGTGCGGGCCATCACTTGCCCCCTGCCTTGTCAGAAGAGACCAGTCGTCGTGTGAGCCAGAAGTTGATCAAGCCAATCCCCACGATCAAGATGAATAGCAACCACGCGATCGCTGAGGCGCGACCGAAGTTCAGTTCTCTCCAACCGGTGTTGTACATGTACATCGCGACGGTGAGCCATTGCTGGTTCGCACCGCCGATGCCGGTCGTGTCGAACATGCGCGGCTCGTCGAAGATCTGCAAACCGCCGATCGTGGAGGTGATGATCACGAAGATCGCGGTGGGACGGATCTGCGGCAGTGTGATCGAGAAGAAGCGGCGCAGTTTGCCAGCGCCGTCGATCGCAGACGCCTCGTACAGTTCGCGCGGGACCGCCTGCATGGCGGCCAGCAAGATGAGCGCGTTGTAACCGGTCCACCTGAAGTTGACCATGGTCGCGATGGCCCAGTGCGAAGCCAAGGGGTCCTTGTGCCACTGGATGGCGTCGATTCCGACCATCCCAAGCCAGTGGTTGAACAGGCCGTACTCGTCGGCGAACAGCTGCGAGAAGATCAGCGCCACTGCGACCGGCATCACGACATACGGAACCAGCACGGCCATGCGCCAGAAGGTGCGCGCCTTCAGGTGGTGGTCCAGCATCGCGGCGATGAACGTCGCCAGGATCAGCTGAGGAATCGTGGACAGCGCGAAGATCGAGAAGGTGTTGCGGAGCGCCACCCAGAACTTGCGGTCGTTTAACACGAACTCGAAGTTGCCGAGGCCGACGAACTCGCCGGAGTTGCGGATGGTGTCCCAGTCCATCAGGGAGATGACCGCCGTGTAGGCGATCGGGAACAGGCCAAACAGGCCAAAGATGATGAAGAAGGGCGCGATGTAGAGGTAAGGCGAGGCCTTGACGTCCCACCGCCCCAGGCGCTGGCGCATGGTGTACTTCCGCGCAGGCGC
>JBKBNW010000187.1:0-4020 GCA_046295115.1 Demequina sp. | reverse complement strand
GACGTCGCCCACCTCGGGGTCCTCTTCTGCGCGCGCGGCGAACGCCCCGCCCAGGGGCTCGGTGGTGGTGATGATGGCGATGTCGGCCACGGTCGTGCTCGACGCCGCGGTCGCATCGATCGACCGGCCGTCGTGTGTCGACACCTGGACGGTCTGAGAGTCGTCGATCACGTGGCGGTTCGTCACGAGCGTGAAGGCGTCAAGCGCAAAGCCGGTGCCGGTCTTGACGAAGCCCCCGCAGCCGATGTTGCGCAGTCGCACGGTCATGCGTTGCGCGGCGGAGAAACCATCGGGGGACAGTCCCACGCTGGACGTGACGGGGGTCGCGGTCGCCGCGGGCACCCAATCGGATGGCATGGGCGCGGGAGGCTCGGGCAGGACCGCGCAGCCTGCGAGCGCGACGGCCGATGCGGCCACGAGGGCGGCGCTGCGGCGCAGGGTCGCGAGGGGCAGGGTCGAGAGGGGCCGGGCGGCTCGGCGGCGGCTGGTCATTCGGCGAGCGCCGTTTGCAGGCGTTCGTTCGCGCGTTCGGCCTCGGCACACAGCGCACGAACGCTGGAGGAGAAGGCCGCGAGCTCGTCGGGGTCGTAGCTCTCTGCGTCCTGCAGGTAAGTGATCAGTTCCTGTTGCCCGTCGACGCAGCGGTGGAGGGCATTGGCGACTCCGGCTGCGCTGGACACGGTGCCCTCGAGAGCGTCGATCTGTTGCAGGTAGAACGCGGACTCGTCGACCGCGCTGGCCTTCTCTGCGCTCAGCGCCGTGACCTTCTGGTTGGACGTCGCAAGCTGTTGGGTGAGCAGGTCAATCTCGGACGCCAGCTGCATGGTGGTCTGCTGCTCGGATGACAGCCGTGCGCCCAGGTCGTAGTTGATCTCGGTGAGGGCCTCCGACCGCGCTTCCCACTCCTCGGTGGTGTTCCACAGGTACCAGTCGAGCGCGGTGGCGCCGCCGAACAGCAGCATGAAGACGACGGTCGCCGCGATCCAGCCGGCGCGGCCGCGCTTGCGAGTGGGCGGGGGCTCGAGGTCGGGCGGTCCGTCGGTGCGGCGCCGGCGAGGGTGATGACGGTTGTCGCGTGCGGAACCGTCCCCGCGCCTGCGGCTGCTCGCGGGGGCCGCCACGGCGATGGGCGTGGTCGCGGGGTCGTCGGTCTCGTCCGCCTCGGACGCGTCGGACTCGCCTGCGCCCTCCGGCGTGCCGTCGTCTATGTCGTCCTCGCGGGTGCGGGGCGCGTCGCCCGGCGTGGTGACGCCGTCGCCACTGCGGGTGCGGACCTGCGCGGGGGACAGGGGAGCGGAGCCGTCACGTGCCGCAAAGGCGTCGTCTCGTACCGCAGGCTCAGCGCCCGGGAGGTCGCTGCGGCGACGCCCGTGCCCATGGTCTGCGGTGTCGGTGCTCATGCGTTAGGTGACTGCCCCCGTGTACTTCTCGCCCGGTCCCTCGCCGGGTGCGTCCGGGATGGCCGAAGCCTCCCGGAAGGCCAACTGTACGCTTCGCAGGCCGTCACGCAGCGCTCGCGCGTGGGTGTTTCCGAGGTCGGGTGCAGACGCGGTGACGAGTCCGGCGAGCGCCTCGATGAGTTTGCGCGCCTCGTCGAGGTCCTGGTGCTCTTCGCCGTCCTCGGCGAGGCCACACCGGAGTGCGGCGGCGCTCATCAAGTGGACCCCTACAGTGGTGATGATCTCGACGGCGCCGACCTCCGCCATGTCCCTGGCGGCAGAGGACGAAGGTGCGCCGAGCGCATCGGCGCCTGTGCTGGGAAGATTCTCGCTCATGGTGGTACCCTAGGTGACTGACCGGCTGGGGATCACTCCCTAGCGCACAAGTGGAGTCCACCTCCCACCCTAGGGCCAACATTGGGCCAGGGTCTGGTCGCGGCATTCGCAGCGCCTGGCGCGCAGCGTGAGAGCCGTTGACCCGGTGGCCTCCGCTCGTGTTCGAGCAGGGGCCTTTTTCTTTGCCCGGCGGCAGCACAGTCGACAGAAGGAGCCACCCATCAACGAGCCCCGTATCAATGAGCGCATCCGCGTTCCTGAGGTCCGTTTGGTCGGACCGAATGGTGAGCAGGTCGGAATCGTCCGCATCGAGGACGCGACCCGCCTCGCGCAGGAGTCGGACCTCGACCTCGTCGAGGTGGCGCCCAACTCGCGCCCGCCCGTCGTCAAGCTCATGGACTACGGCAAGTTCAAGTATGAGGCGGCGGTCAAGGCCCGCGAGTCACGGCGCAACCAGGCGAACACCGAGATCAAGGAGATGCGGTTCCGTCTCAAGATCGACGAGCACGACTACGAGACCAAAAAGGGTCACATCATTCGCTTCCTCAAGGGCGGTGACAAGGTCAAGGTCACGATTATGTTCCGTGGCCGTGAGCAGTCGCGTCCCGAGATGGGCCGGCGCCTGCTGCTCAAGCTTGCCGATGAGCTGCAGGACCTCAGCATCGTCGAGAACATGCCCTCGCAAGAGGGGCGCAACATGTCGCTCGTGCTCGGCCCGCTGAAGAAGAAGGCCGAGGCCATGGAAGAGCAGCGCAAGGTCCGCGAGGAGCGCAAGGCCGCCGACAAGGCGGATCGCGCGGACAGGGCTGCAGCCAAGGCAGGTAAGGCAGACAAGGCCGAAAAGCCTGACACCGCCGACGAGGTTGACACGACCGAGGCGGTTGATCCGGCCGTTGCGGCGGATCAGGCCGACACCCAGACTTCCGGCGCATAGCCCGGGACCTATCCATGTCTCCCCGTACGGGGCGGACTTCACGCAAGGAAGAGCAATCATGAGCCCTAAGAACAAGACCCACTCGGGCGCCAAGAAGCGCTTCAAGCTCACCGGCACCGGCAAGGTGAAGCACGCGCACGCCATGAACGTCCACAAGTTCGAGGAGAAGACGTCGTCGCGCAAGCGTCGCGTCGCTATCGACGCGATCCTGTCGGACGCTGACTCGAAGAAGATCAAGAAGCTGCTGGGCAAGTAAGCGCCCGAGAACCAAGGAGTCTAAAAAATGGCACGCGTTAAGCGGGCGGTCAACGCCCAGAAGAAGCGCCGCAGTACCCTCGAGAGGGCCCAGGGATACCGGGGCCAGCGCTCGCGCCTTTACCGTAAGGCGAAGGAGCAAGTCACCCACTCGATGGTCTACAGCTACAACGACCGTCGCAAGCGTAAGGGCGACTTCCGCAAGCTGTGGATCCAGCGCATTAATGCCGCGGCTCGCGCCAACGGCATGACCTACAACCGCCTCATCCAGGGCCTCAAGGCCGCTGGCATCGAGGTGGACCGCCGCATGCTCGCCGAGCTCGCGGTGCACGACGGACCCGCATTCGCTGCTCTCGTGGAGACCGCCAAGCAGGCGCTCCCCGAGGACGTGAACGCGCCCGCCGCGTAAAGCATTAGCGCATGACAGGACGCCCCGTCAGCCCCGACGACCTGACCCTCACGCTCGACAACCCTCGAGCGGAACGGGTTAAGAAGGTCGCGGCGCTGGCGGGGCGTTCTGCGCGTTCCCGGGCGGGAGTGCTGCTGGTCGAGGGGCCGCAATCCGTGCGGGAGGCCGTGCGGTTCGCGCCCGAGAGGATCCGCGACCTCTACGTAAGCGCCGACGTGCTCGACCGGCACCGCGACATTGTCGCCGGCGCACTCGACGCCGACCGCTGGGTCCACGTGGGCACCGATGCGGTGCTCGCTGCGATGAGCGGCGACGCTCAGGGGATCCTCGCGGTGGTCGAGGAGACCGGCGTCTCGCTCGACGAGGTGCTGGCGCTCACCCCGCGCCTGATCGCGGTCCTCAGCAACGTGCGTGACCCCGGCAACGCCGGCGCGGCGATCCGTGCGGCCGATGCGGCGGGGGCCGATGCGGTGATCCTCGCCGGCGACTGCGTGGACCCCTCCAACCCCAAGGTGGTGCGCAGTTCCGCGGGAAGCGTGTTCCACGTCCCGGTGGTGCGCTCGCTGCCGCTGCGCGACGCCGTGGTGGAGCTGCAGCAAGCCGGGCTGCGGGTGCTCGCGGCCGACGGCGCTGGTTCCGTCACGCTC
>JBKBNW010000186.1:0-4032 GCA_046295115.1 Demequina sp. | reverse complement strand
ACCGGCTGTCGCAAGGGGTCGGTGCGGCGGGCGCTGTCTGGGATGGGGGTGGCGGGGGCGAACGCGTTGTCGGGCGGCGTCACACCCGCGGGGTTTGCCGCGGCGCGCCGCCAGCACGACCGGCTCTACCCGGTGTTTGGGCGCGACAACGTGGCGGTCGAGCTCACGGACACCGGCGACCCTTTCGACTCAGAGCGCAACGCCGCCCTTGCCGACTTGGCCTTCGACGCCTCGCTGCCGCTGGTGGCCACCTCCAACGCGCACTACGCGACGCCGCGTGACGCGGATCTCGCGGGAGCGCTCGCATCGGTCCGGGCGCGGTCCTCCCTCGACGACATGGACGGGTGGTTGCCCGGGGGTGCGGGAGGGCACCTGCGCTCGGCCGCGGAGATGCTGCACCGGCATCGGCGCCATCCCCAGGCGGTGACGACGGCCGCGCGGCTGGCCGCCGAGTGCGCCTTTGACCTGAACCTCGTGGCGCCCAACCTGCCTCCGTACCCGGTGCCCCAGGGTCACACGGAGGCCTCGTGGCTGCGTGAGCTGGTGCGCCGCGGCGCTCACGCCCGCTATGGATCGCCCCACGACGAGCGCGTGCCGGGGGCGTGGAAGCAGATCGAGCACGAGCTCAACGTCATCGAGGCGCTGGACTTCCCCGGCTACTTCCTCATCGTCCACGACATCGTCAGCTTCTGCCGCGACCAGGACATCCTGTGCCAGGGGCGGGGCTCCGCCGCCAACTCCGCGGTGTGCTTTGCCCTGGGGGTCACCGCCGTCGACGCCGTCACCCACGGCCTGCTGTTCGAGCGGTTCCTCGCGCCCGAGAGGGATGGGCCGCCCGACAACGACGTCGACATCGAGTCGGACCGCCGCGAGGAGGTGATCCAGTACGTCTTCCGACGGTTTGGGCGCATCAACGCCGCCATGGTGGCGAACGTCATCCAGTACCGGCCGCGCTCGGCGGTGCGCGACGCGGCCAAGGCGCTCGGCTTCGACGTCGGCCAACAAGACGCCTGGTCCAAGAGCATCGACCGGTGGGGATCGCTGCGAGTGCCGCAGGCGCAGATGGAGGAGTGGGCCGCCAAGCAGCGGGACGCGATGTGGCCCGAGCCGCCGCCCACCCACGACCTCGACCACATCCCGGAACCGGTGCTCGACCTCGCGGATAGGTTTATGCGGCTGCCGCGTCACCTGGGCATCCACCCGGGCGGCATGGTGCTGTGCGACCGGCCCGTGATCGACGTGTGCCCGGTGGAGTGGGCGCGCATGCCAGGGCGCACCGTGCTGCAGTGGGACAAGGACGACTGCGCCGATGCGGGGCTTGTGAAGTTCGACCTGCTGGGCCTGGGGATGCTCTCGGCGCTGCGGTACGCGTTCGGGTTCGTGCGCGACACCGAAGGCCAAGAGATCGGGCTGCACTCCCTGCCGCAGGAGGACCCGGAGGTGTACGACCTGCTGTGCGCCGCCGACACGGTCGGGGTGTTCCAGGTCGAGTCCCGTGCACAGATGGCGACCCTGCCACGGCTGCGACCACGTCGCTTCTACGACATCGTGATCGAGGTTGCGCTGATCCGCCCCGGTCCCATTCAGGGTGGCTCGGTGCACCCGTACATCAACCGCGCCCGGGGCCGCGAACCGGTGACGTTCCTCCACCCGCTGCTGGAGAAGTCGCTGGGCAAGACCCTCGGGGTGCCGCTGTTCCAGGAGCAGCTGATGCAGATGGCGATGGACTGTGCGGGCTTCGACGGCGCCCTCGCCGATCAGTTACGCCGCGCGATGGGCTCCAAGCGGTCGCCCGAGCGTATGGAGGCACTGCGCGCGCGGTTCATGGTGGGCGCCCACGAGCGCGGTGTCACCGCGGACGTCGCCGAGCAGATCTTCGACAAGCTCAGGGCCTTCTCCGACTTCGGGTTCCCGGAGTCGCACTCCTTCTCGTTCGCGTACCTCGTGTATGCATCGAGTTGGCTCAAGGTGCACAAGCCAGCCGCCTTCTACGCGGGGCTGCTCGCGGCCCAGCCCATGGGCTTCTACAGCCCGCAGTCGCTCACGGCCGATGCCCGCAGGCATGGCCAGGTGGTGCTGCGGCCGTGCGTGACGCGGTCCGAGGCGCTCGCGAGGGTCGAGCGGCTCGCCGAGCCATTCGAGACCCCCGACGAGGCGCGCGCCGACATGGCCGTCCTGACTCACGTGGACCGCACCCTGGCGGTGCGCATGGGGCTCGCCGCCGTGCGGGGCCTCGGCGCGGACGCCGCGCAGGCGATCGTCGACGCCCGCGCGGCCGGGCCGTTCGCATCCGTGACCGATATGGCGCGGCGGGTGCGGGTGCGGCCCGCCGGCGTGAAGGGGGAGTCGGGGCTGGCCCCCGAGCGAGGGCTCACCACCGCCCAGTGGGAGGCGCTCGCGACCGCTGGCGCCCTCGAGTCCTTGGGTGTCACGCGGCGTGAGGGGCTGTGGGCGTCGGGTGCGCTGGCACGGGAGGGCCCGGACACCCTTCCCGACCTGTCAACCGACATCGCGGCGCCCATGCTGCCGGGGATGAGCGCGGTCGAGGAGGCCGTCGCCGACGTCTGGGCCTCCGGAGTCTCGACCGACAGCTATCCCACGGTGTTCGTGCGTGATGGCCTCACCGCGCAGGGCGTGCTGACAGTGGCGGAGGTGCTCGCCCACGAGGCCGAGCGGCGCATCACCGTCGCCGGCGTCGTCACGCATCGGCAGCGGCCGGGCACCGCTAAGGGGGTGACGTTCATCTCGCTCGAGGACGAGACCGGCTTTCTCAACGTGATCTGCTCGGTGGGGGTGTGGCGGCGCTTCCAGGCGGTCGCGCGCCGGTCCGCGGCGCTGGTGATCCGCGGGCGTATCGAGAGGGCAGACGGCGCTACCAACATGGTCGCCGAGCACATCTCGCCGCTGTCGCTGAAGGTTCCCGCGAAGAGCAGGGACTTCCAGTGAGTCAGGCCCGTCGCGGGTGCGGCGACGCAGGTGTTGCGCGTGGCATCCGGACCCTCGCCCCATGCTACGATTGCCGTCGCGCTGAAGCGCCGATGAGGCACTTCAGACACCCTGTCCGGGTGGCGGAAATGGCAGACGCGCTAGCTTGAGGTGCTAGTGCCCGTATTAGGGCGTAGGGGTTCAAGTCCCCTTCCGGACACCATCAGGGTCGGAGGCATATGGCTTCCGGCCCTTTGTCGTTCTCGATGGGTGCCGGTTCCCGGTTGCGCCGCCACGCAGCGTCGCCGCACCATGAGGGATGGCCGCGACCACCCGCATCGTCGATCACCACCGCATCGGCCTCACCAGCCTCGACCGGCTCGTCTACCCGGAAGCCGGCGTGACCAAAGGCGACGTCGTCGACTACGTGGAGGCGGTCGCGCCGCACCTCACCCGCTACACGCGCGGCCGCCCCGCGACCCGCAAGCGGTGGATGCGCGGCGTCGGCACGGCCAAAGACCCGGGGGACTCGTTCTTCCACAAGAACCTCGACGACGACGCCCCGTCTTGGATCCGCAGCTACGTCATCCGGCACGAGGACCACCGCAACCGGTACCCGCTCCTCGACGACGCGGCGTCGCTGGTGTGGTTCGCGCAGCGTGGGACGCTCGAGTTTCACGTGCCGCAGTGGCGATTCCGCGCTGGCGGCGCTCAGCAGCCCCCCGACCGACTCGTGCTCGACCTCGACCCCGGTCCGGGAGCGGACCTCGCCGCATGCGTCGAGGTCGCTCTGCTCGCGCGCGCCGCTCTCGACGCCGAAGGACTGGGGTGCGTGCCCGTGACGAGTGGCTCCAAGGGAATCCACCTCTATGCCCCGCTGGACGGCACGCTGTCCGTGGGCGACGCGAACGGTCTCGCGCATCGGCTCGCATCGCGGCTCGAGGACGACCGGCCGGAGTTTGTCACGGCCAACCTTCGCAAGGCACGTCGGGAAGGCCGGGTGCTGGTGGACTGGAGCCAAAACAACGGCGCCAAGACCACTATCTCGCCGTTCTCGTTGCGGGGACGGCTAGGAGCCACGGTCGCCGTGCCCCGACATTGGGACGA
>JBKBNW010000185.1:0-4047 GCA_046295115.1 Demequina sp. | reverse complement strand
GTGGATGATGTACGGCGTCAGGACGGAGAACGAGGACGTGATCGAGGATGGTGCCGGCATGCTCGCGGACCTCGAGGCGCTGTTGTTCGACGACGCCGAGTGATCACTCCTCACCCGCGATGAGGGCAACGATCTGTTCGCGCGTCAGCAGCGCGTGGGGCGTCACCGTGACGTCCTCCGCCGCGTAGTAGAACGCCGCGTCGACGTCCTCGAGCGGGAGACTCTTCCACTCGGACCACGCCAACCGGTAGACCGCCAGCTGGACCTCGCGCGCGGCACGCTCCTCGGGGTCTCGGGGCGGGCGTCCCGACTTCCAGTCGACCACGGTGATGCGGTCCAGGCCGGTGCCCGCCGGGAACACCGCGTCGATGCGCGACCGGATCGTCACGCCCGCGATGGGCACCTCGACGTCCACCTCGATGTCGCTGGGCTGACGGCCCGCCCACTCCGAGCGCGCGAACGTCTCTCGAAGCCGCATGAGGTCCGCCGAATCCTCTCCCTCGGGATCCAGGTCCTCGGGGGCCAGCAGCGGCACGTGCCCGTACTGGGTCTCGATCCATGCGTGGAGCGCGGACCCCCGTTGTGCGGCGAGCGAGGGCTCTTGCGGTATTGGGCGGCGCAGCTGCACCGCGAAGGCATCGCGGTCACGGCGCATCGCTACGAGTGCCGATGCGGACAGGTGGGCGGGCAGCGGCATTTCGGCGGTGCCGCTCGAACGCCGGTTGCGCTCGTCCAGCATCGCGTCAATCTCCGTCGCGAGCGGCAACCGGTCCAGGTCCGCGTCGGAGGGCACCCCTTGCCGCACCGCGGCCGCGAGCTCGCGCCGTTGCCGGCGCGCCTGTGAATCTGGCCGCGGCCACTCACCCTGGCGGACCGGGGGCTCGGGGGGCTCCGCATCGTCCAGGGGCTCCGGCGCCCAGTCGGCGTCGCTCAGCATGCTGGCGTCCACCAGTTCCGCGACGAACGGCGAGGGCCTGCGCACCGTGCGTCCACCTGCATACCAGGAGCCGGATACCAGCACGTGGCTGCGCGCCCGGGTGAGTGCGACATAGAACAATCGCCTCTCCTCGTCCAGGCGGTGCAGCCCCGCGGCGGTCCGGAAGTCCGTGATCGTGTCGCTCAGGCTGGCGTGGTCGACCGCGCCACGCAGGTGCCATTCGGGCAAGCTGCCCGCGTCCATGCGTAGCGGCCACGGCACCTCGGGGTCTCCGCTCAGCCACGCGCCGTCCTCGTGCTTGCCGTGGAAGTGCATGAACATCGGGAAGCGGCCGTCAGTGGCCCCGGGGACCGCCACCACATCCCACTCGAGCCCCTTGGCCGAGTGCACCGTGAGGACCTGCACCGCGCCGGGCTCGGGTTCCTTCACGGGCGCGTCGAGCCCGCCCTCTTCGCTACGCGCCGCGTCGAGCCAGTGCAGGAACGCCCCCAGCGTGGCGTGCTCGGCGCCTTGCGCGAAGGTGCGCGCGGCGGACAGGAAGGCGTCCACGTTCCGCCGCACGCGCCCGTCCGGCCTCGCAACTTCGGCCTCGATGTCCAGGCACCACACGCGCTCGGCGAAGGCCACGAGCTCGGTCAGCGGCAGGTACGTGTGTTCGCGCAGGTGGCGCACCGCCCGCCGCAGTCGCTCGAGCCTGGCCCGCGCCGCGGGCGTCAGGGAACGGCCCTCGGGCGAGACCCAGCCCGCCGGCGGGAGGTCTTCGAGTGCGTCGACGATGCTCGGCGCCCCTTCGCGCTCGCCGCGCCCACCTGCGATCATCTCCGCACGGTCCCGCAACGCCATCAGGTCACGCGGCCCCACGTTCACCCGCTCGGAGGTGAGCAGGCGCATCAGCGCGTCTCCCCGCGACGGGTCGTGCGCCACCTCGAGCAACGCGACCAGATCCGCGACGTCGGCGGTATCGAGCAGCCCGCCCAGCCCGACGACCTCGTAGTCGACGTCACGCCGCTCGAGCTCGTCGACGATCAGTGGGATGGTCGCGCGCCTGCGGCACAGCACGGCCGCCTCGACCACGCGCGGCAGCGCTTTGCCAGCGCCGTCGGTCGCGAAGCTGCCGTCCTGACCGCGGTACGCGCGACCGTGACCCAGCTCTTCTCGCCTGGCGAGCAGGTAGTCCACGACGTGCGCGGCCTCGTCCTCTTCCGTCGCGGCCATGTGGGCGGCCACGCCGGGCGCGTCGCGGCTCGGCTCCGGTGTGCCGAGGAGGGACGCGCGCGACACCAGCCTCGCGACCGGCACGCTCGTCGCCTCGCGCAGCGGGTCGGCCGATGCATTCGCCACGTCGAGGATCGATCCCTCGTTGCGCCACGACACGGACAGGCTGGCCTGGCGCACACGTTGGGGGCCGCCAAACCGGGTCACGAAGTCCTCGAGGGCCGCCGCCGACGCCCCGCGAAACCCGTAGATCGCCTGGTTCGGGTCCCCCACGGCCATGACCGGGTGATCCGCGCCGAACATGTCGGCGAATAGCCGCAGCTGGGCCGGGGAGGTGTCCTGGAACTCGTCGAGCAGCACCGCGCGGTAGCGGGAGCGCTCGATCTGCTGCACTGCCGGCAGCCCGGCGAGTTCAACCGCGACCGCCACCTGATCCGAGAAGTCCAACAGGGCGCCCTGGTGCTTGCGGGCCTGGAAGTCCTCGACGAGGTCGGTCATCGCCAGCAGCGTGCGCAGTTTGCCGATGCGGCCGGCAAGCGTGGCCGTCATGGTGCCCGGGATGCCGTCGCCGACCTTCTTGGGGAGCTCCTCGACAAAGGACAGCGTGTCCGCCAACCAGTCCCGCAGCGCCGCAGGAGCGACGCCGTGCTCGCGCATCTGAGCCGCGAGACGCGGCAGCGAGCCGCGCACGGTACCGGGGGCCGAGTCCGTCTCCAGGGCCGCCGTCCACTCTTCGAGGGCACGTGCCGCGAGTTGCCACAGCGCCGCATCAGTGACCACGGTCGAGTCTGGGTCCACGCCCACCCGCAGCCCGTGCTCGGCCGTAAGTGCAGCGGCGTAGGCGTTGTACGTGGCCACGGTCGGGGCCGGCCGCTCGGGGTCGCGGCGGCGCCGCGCCCGGCCGTCTGGGTCAGTGTCGGGCGCGTCCCACACCCGCGAGATGCGCTCGTCGGCGCGCTCGGCGATCTCGGCGGCCGCCTTCCGGGTGAACGTCAGGCAGAGAATCTCGTCCGGGGCGATGTCGGTGCCGAACAGCTCCCGGGCGTGATCGAGCAGGTAGACGATGCGCATGGACAGCGTCTCCGTCTTTCCCGAACCGGCTCCCGCCACGACCAGCATCGGCTCCGTGCCGGCGCCGATGATCGTGGCCTGCTCCGCCGTGGGCGGCCGCCCAGGCGCGATCAACTCTGCGAGCTCGGCGACGGATCGCGCGCGCCCCTCGACGATGCCGTTGTCGGTCATGAGTCGCTCACCTGCGCGCCCACAGCGTGAGCCGGGCAAGACCGGCGGATCGGGCAGTGGGTGCACATCGGGTTGGGGGTGGCCAGGAAGGTCTGCGCGCGCATGGTGCCGACGGCCGCGTCGAGTTCCGCGCGCGCGGCCTGTTCGTCGATCGCTGCCTGTGGCACGACTGAGCCCTTGCGGGCCGCACCGTCACCCACGAACACGAGCGCCGCATCCGTGGCGCGGGTCACCCCCTCGAAGGCGCCGTGGTTCGCGACCAACTGGTACAGCATCAGCTGCCCGTTGTCGGAAGCCTCCGCGGCGGTGATCTTGCGACCCGTCTTGAGGTCCACCACTCGCGCGACATCTCCAGTGATCTCCACCCGGTCGGCGATTCCCGACACCCGCGCCTTGCCGAACACCACTCCAAACCCCTGCTCGACGACCACGCGGTCCGCGTTCACCCCGTCGAGGTAGCGGGCGAGCCGCCGCACCATGTCGCGCGCGCTGTCCAGCTGCAGCCGCTCCAACCACGTGCGGGTGCCGCCAATCTCAGCCCACCGCCGCTCGAGCTCAGCGAGCATCGTGGCCTCGTCGCCATCGGGCAGCTCGGCAGCGATCTCGTGCACCAGCGAGCCCACGTGCTGGGCGTCGGTGCTGTCGACCGTGCC
>JBKBNW010000184.1:0-4060 GCA_046295115.1 Demequina sp. | reverse complement strand
CCGCCGCCGCAAGCCTTCGCGACGATGGCGCCGGAGCCCGCCCGCGCATCGGCCGGATCGCGGCGACGCCGCAAAGCCCCCTCGGACGAGGAGATCGAGGACGCGCTGTAGCGGCGCTCAGGCGAGCGCGATCAGATCCCGGTAGGAGTCGTTCCAGAGGTCCTCGTCAGCGTCGGGCAGCAACAGCACCCGCTCAGGCTCGAGCGCCTCGGCCGCGCCCTCGTCGTGCGTCACCAGCACGACCGCGCCTTCGTAGGAGTTCAGCGCGTTAAGAATCTCAGCGCGAGAAGCCGGATCGAGGTTGTTGGTGGGTTCGTCGAGCAGCAACACGTTGGCCTGGCTGACCACGAGGGTCGCGAGCGCAAGCCGGGTCTTCTCCCCGCCGGACAGTACGCGCGCGGGCTTGTTCGCATCGTCCCCGCTGAACAGGAACGAGCCGAGCACCTTGCGCACCTCGGTCTCGCCCAGGTCCGGCGCGGCGTGGGCCATGTTCTCCCCCACGGTCGCGTCCATGTCGAGCATGTCGTGCTCCTGCGCGTAGTACCCGAGCTTGAGCCCATGACCGGCCTCGATGTAGCCGGTGTCCGGGGTCTCGACGCCGCTGAGCAGCCGTAGCAGGGTGGTCTTGCCGGCGCCGTTAAGCCCAAGCACCACCACCTTGGAACCGCGGTCGATGGCGAGCTCGACATCGGTGAAGACCTCGAGGGACCCGTAGTACTTGGACAGTTCGTACGCGCGCAGCGGGGTCTTGCCGCACGGGGCCGGGGTGGGGAACCGCAGCGAGGCGACCTTGTCGCTGACCCGGGTGTCCTCGGTCTCGGCGAGCAGGCGCTCGGCGCGCTTGGCCATGTTCTGGGCGGCCACGGCCTTGGACGCCTTGGCACGCATCTTGTCCGCCTGCGCGAGGAGCTCCCCCGCCTTCTTCTCCGCGTTGCGGCGCTCGCGGTGGCGGCGCTTCTCATCATCCTCGCGCTGCTGGAGGTAGAGGTCCCAGCCCATCGCATACTGGTCGAGCGCGCCACGGTTCGCGTCCAGGTGAAACACCTTGTTCACGGTCGAGCGCACCAGGGTGACGTCGTGAGAGATGACGATGAGACCGCCGGAGTACTGGACGAGGAAGTTGCGCAGCCACGTGATGGAGTCCGCGTCGAGGTGGTTCGTCGGCTCGTCGAGCAGCAGCGTCTCCGCACCGGAGAACAGCACCCGCGCGAGCTCCACCCGGCGTCGCTGACCACCGGACAATACGCCCACCTCCTGCGCGAGGATGCGCTCGTCGAGCCCCAGGTTCGCGGCGATTTGAGACGCCTCCGCCTCCGCCGCGTAGCCGCCGGCGGCGCGAAAGCGCTCCTCGACCTTGGGGTAGCGTTCCATCGCCTTGTCGCGCACGGCATCGTCTTCACTGGCCATCGCCTGCTCGGCGTCGCGCATCTTTGCGGCGAGTCCAGCGAGGTCACGCGCCGCCAGGATGCGGTCCATCGCGAGTTGGGTGAGGTCGCCGGTGCGGGGGTCCTGCGGCAGGTAGCCGAGCAGCCCCTTGGTGACGACCTTGCCGGAAGACGGCAAGTCTTCACCCGCGAGGATCTTGGTCAAGGTGGTTTTCCCGGCACCGTTGCGCCCCACCAGGCCGATGCGGTCGCCGGCGTTCACATGGAACGACGTGGGGTGCAACAGCACCCGGGCGCCAATGCGCATCTCGAGTTCCTGGGCGGCAATCAACGAACGTCCCTCCGGGTGGCGACGACAAATTTGTGGGGTGTCGACAGAGTTTCTGCACGACCCCGGCGCACGGCCGGCGACGACGGTGGTCGCCGGTAGCGTGTGCTCCTCAGCCATTGTCCCAGAGGAGGGCGCCTCCATGCACCGCCACCTAAACGGCCCGACCATCGCCCTGGTCGCGGTCTTCGCCGCGTTCATCGCTGCCTCCACCGCGGTGCCCGAGGTCACGCTGGCATTCGGGGTGCCGCTGTCGCTGCAGACCTTCGCCGTGGTGCTCGCCGCCCTGTCGCTGGGGCCGTGGCGCGCCGCCGCCGCCGTGACCCTGTACCTGGTGGTGGGGCTGGCGGGGGCACCCATCTTCGCGAACTTTCGCGGCGGGCCGAGCGTGCTCGCCGGGCCAACGGGCGGCTACCTGATGGGGATGCTCGTCGCGGCCGTGGTGGTGGGCGGGATCGCGGCGTGGTGGCGCCGGCGCGGAACCCTGTCCTTCACCCCGCTGCTGGTGATCGGACTCGTGTCGATCCCCGTGATCTACGCGGTAGGCGTGCCGTGGCTCGCGGCGCGTACTGGGCTGCCTGTGCTGCCGCCCGCGGGCTGCGGCGGCGTCCTCGACCTGACCGAGAGCTGCACCAACGCGCTCGCGGTGGGAGTCGTGCCGTTCCTGCCCGGGGACCTCGTCAAGGTCGCGCTCGCGGCCCTCGCGGCATCAGTGATTCACCGCGCGTACCCCCAGCTGATGCCCGCCCCTGCCCTGAGCGCCGCAGCGGTGCAACGCGAATCAGCCGCGACCGCTTAGCCTTGACGCATGATCGAATTCAAGGAGGCGGCCGTCGTCGCGCCCGATTCCGGCGTGCCGATCCTGGAACCGACCAGCCTGACGCTCACTGAGCAGCACATCTCGATCGTTGGCGCCAACGGCGGCGGCAAGTCCACGTTGGTGCGTCTCATCAATGGGCTCGTACTGCCCTCGGAAGGCTCCGTCGAGGTCGAGGGCCTGGACGTCGCCAAACACGGCCCGCAGGTGCGGCGCATGGTGGGGTTCTTGTTCACCGACCCGTCCGCACAGCTCATCATGCCCACGGCCATCGAAGACGTGATGCTGTCGCTGCGACGCACCATCAAGAATAGGGACGAACGCACCGCCGCCGCCCTCGCGGCCTTGGAGGAGATCGGCCTCGGGGACCGCGCCGACGTGTCGGTGAGCGCTCTGTCCGGGGGCCAGCGGCAGCTGTTGGCGATGGCGGGAGTGCTCGCGGTGACCCCGCGCGTGCTGATCGCGGACGAGCCAACGACGTTGCTCGACCTGCGCTGGCGTGCGCACGTGGGTGCGCTGCTGCGCTCGCTGCCGGTGCAGCTGATCGAGGTCACGCACGACTTGGACTCGGCGGCACGCGCGGAGCGCACGCTCGTCATCGACGACGGTGCCGTGGCGTTCGACGGATCGCCCGTCGACGCGGTGGCCTTCTACCGCGACCTGATGTTCGGCCGGGTGCGCAGGGACTCCGCGTGATCACGATGCTCGGCCTGTACCGGCCGCGCCGCACGCCCCTCCACTCGGCCCCCGCGTGGTTCAAGGTGCTCTTGCTCGTGACTCTCGCGGTGGTGACCATCGCGATCGGCGACCCCGTCACCTCGGTGGGAATCATGTGCGCGTGCGTGCTGCTGCTCGTCAGCACCGAGCCTCCCCCGCGCGCCACCCTGCTGGCCCTGATGGGGACCGTGCTGATCGCGGCGTTGAGCTCCGCGCTGCACCTGTGGCGCGGCGACTTCCTGCGCGCCATCGACATCGCTGCCGACCTCATCGCCGTGGTCGCGCTCGCCCTGGCCGTCACCTGCTCGACCTCGATGGAGGCGATGCTCGACTTCGTGTCGTGGGCCGCGAGGCCCATCCGATTCGTGCTGCCGCCGGAGACCCTTGGACTCATGTTCGCGCTGATGCTGCGGGTGCTGCCGGAGGTGGCGCGCATGTATCTCGAGTCGCGCCAGGCGGCGCGAGCGCGGGGCCTGGACCGGTCGATCCGTGCCGTCGTGTTCCCCACCACCACGCGCACGGTCGGCTTTTCGCTGCAACTTGGTCAAGCGCTTCACGCGCGCGGCATCGGCGAGGAGGCCCGCGAGCGGCGGCGCACCCGCAAGGAAAAGTCGATGGCACGCGCTCAGGCCCGCGTCGAGGCCCGCCAGCGCCGCAAGGGTGAGGTGCAAGCCGAGGCGACGCCCGCATCGGCCGGCGAGGAGATGTCTCGGCAGGACGCGTTCGACCTGCTGTCTGCCGGCTCGGCCGGCGACGCGAGTGACACGGGGACCGCGCCCAAGTAGAGCGCGGCCCCGACGCACCCTAGACGTT
>JBKBNW010000183.1:0-4066 GCA_046295115.1 Demequina sp. | reverse complement strand
GCCGAGTATGCGGTCGATGCCGTGGGTGCGGACTGGAACGAGCAGGCCGCCAAGAGTGCGCAGACCTATCTCGACTTTTCGTCGTTCTCCTACTCGGGTCTGATCGAGCAGCTCGAGTACGAAGGCTTCACGACGGCTCAGGCGACCCACGGCACCGACGTCTCGGGGGCGGACTGGAACGAGCAGGCCGCCAAGAGCGCGCAGTCCTACCTCGACTTCTCATCGTTCTCGCGGGCCGGCCTCATTGACCAGTTGACGTTCGAGGGCTTCACCACCGAGCAGGCGACCTACGGTGTGGACGAGGTGGGTCTCTAGTCTCAAGCGGCCCTCGATCCAGCGCCCCGTTCCTGATAAGGGGTGCTGCCGGGCGGGCTTACTCGGACTCAGCCGGCCTGACGGCGGTGGGAAGCTCCCGCGTGGACACCATCTCCCTGGCGACATCGCGGAGCTTGAGGTTGGCGTGCTGGCTCGCACGCACCAGCACGGCGAAAGCCCGCGACTCGTCCATCTCGTAGCGCTCCATCAGCATGCCTTGGGCTTGGCCGATCACTAGCCGCGTCGCCACCGCATCGGTGAGCTCGGTCTGCCGCCGGATGGCCGCGTAGGCGATCGCGGCGTGAGACGCGAACATCAGGCCCACGTGCTCGGACTCGTCGGTGAACCCATTTGCCTCATAGGAGTACAGGTTGAGCGCGCCCAGGTCGTTGCCGGAGACGAACAGCTGGAACGACAGCATCCCCCTGGCCCCGGCATCGGCCGCCCGCGGCGCGAACTCTGGCCACCGCCGCTCGGACGTCATGTCCGAGACCCTGACCGTCTCTTGCTGGTAAGCCGCGTCGACGCAGGGCCCCTGGCCGGTCTCTTCCTGGAGCGCGTCGATGACCCGGGGCAGGTCGCCCGTGGCGGCCTCGGACCACACCTTTTGGCGCCCGAGCACGAGGCTGATGGATCCCTCGTCCACCCCGGGGATGATGTCGACGGCTGCCTTCACGATCCCCTTGAGGGTGTCCTCGGGCGTGGCGGACTTCTCCAAGTGGCGCGCAACCTTGCTGAGCCGCTCTGCCAGCGGATCCTCGCCTCGGAAGGTGCCGGTGTCGTGGACGGATGCCTCGCCCTGGCGTCCACGAGGGACCAAGGGACGGGCGTCGTCGTGCGTGTCGTCTGCCACGGTGCGCGGTCCTCTTGTTCAGGAATGTCTGGGACATCCACTCGCATTGCGTTCTTGGCCAGCGCCAAATCGCTTATAGTATCTGCACTCGCATTTGCCTTTGACACTACAGGGGCAGCGCCGCGTGCGAGAACCGCATGGAGCATCCCATGTCCCTCACCGCCCGATGCGGGTCTTCGCTGTGAACGCCCAGTATTTGGTGGCGGCCACCGCCCGCCTGTCCCGGCTGGCCAAAGAGGATTTCACGGTCAGCACGATGCTGCGCGCACTGGCCCAGGCAGCGACGGAGTGCTTGGACATCGATGGCGCAGGAGTGATGCGTCGCGTCCACGACCGCAACGTCTTTGAGCACTCTCACGGCGCGTACGCGACGGGCGTCGAGTCCTTGGAGACCTTGCAGGAGGCACTTCAGGCCGGACCCTGCGCCGACGCGATCGCGGAGGGATCCGTCATCGTCTCCGAGGACCTCGGCGCCGACGAGCGGTGGGTGGAGTTTCAGGGGCCGGCGGTGCGGGCGCAGTTGGGGTCCATGATTGCCGTCCCCCTCATCAGCCGCGGACGCGGCTGGGGCGTGCTCGATCTTTACCGCCGGGCTCCCGGCGGCTGGACCCCACAGGAGCGCCAGGCAGCCCATGTGCTGGCCGACATGGCGGTGTCGTACCTGGTGATGGCCCACGATCGCGACGTGGCACAAGAGGCGCAGGAAGAGTTGACCCACCGGGCCCTGCACGACGAACTGACCGGGTTGCCCAACCGCGCGTTGCTGTTCGACCGGCTGGAGCACGCGCTCGCGACCGCGGAGCGAAGCGGTGCCGGGGTGGCCGCCATTTTCCTGGACCTCGACATGTTCAAGGAGATCAACGACACGTTCGGCCACTTTGCGGCGGACACCGTGCTCGTCGAGGTGTCACGCCGGCTCGCGGCGGCGTTGCGCGACAGCGACACCCTGGCCCGCTTTGCCGGCGACGAGTTCGTGATCGTCTGCGAAGGCCTGCCGCAGGAGGGTCCAGAGGTGCTGACCCAGTGGGTCAGGTCGCTCACCACCCGGCTCCAGCGCACCATGCAGACACCGATCCGGGTAGGAGAGGAGGACGTGGTCGTGTCGGTCAGCGTCGGCGCGGCGATCACCTCCGCACCGATGAGCGCGCAGGAGCTCCTCGCCAACGCGGACTCCGCCATGTACAGCGCCAAGAAGACCGGTCCCGGGCGGGTGAATGTCCGCGACCACGTCCCGGTGGGCGCGATCGCCGAGGCCCACCAGCTCGAACGCCGCCTGTCGGGCGCTCTCGACCGTGGCGAGCTGAAGGTCCACTACCAGCCCATCGTCCATGCCGACACGCGAGGTGTCGCCGGCGTCGAGGCGCTGCTGCGCTGGGACCGGCCCGACCACGGCATGGTGCCGGCCGGAGCGTTCGTCGACATCGCGGAGAAGACGGGCGCGATCCTGAGCATTGGCCGATGGGTCATTGCCGAGGCCTGCCAGCAGATGGCCACCTGGCAACGCGATCTCCATCAACTCGCGCCCGCGACGGTCTACATCAACCTCAGCGCTCGCGAACTCGCGGACGCAAGCCTGCTTGAGGTCATCGACACGGTCCTCGCCGACACCGGCCTGCCGCCGCACCGCGTGGGGTTCGAGATCGTCGAGGAGGACCTGGCCGACCTCACCGTCGTGGACCGCGTCCACGTCCTCCAGCGGCGCGGCCACCCGTTGTCTATCGACGACTTTGGCACGGGCTACTCGTCCTTGTCGCGCCTGCTCGACCTGCCCGCGACCATCGCCAAGCTCGACCAGTCGATGGTGCATGGGATCCCCGAGGACAGCCGGCGTCTGCGTTTTATCGACGGTGTGCTGCGGGTGGCCGAGACGCTGGACCTGCAGGTCATCGCCGAGGGTGTCGAGACGGCCGAACAGGCAGAACACCTGTCAAGGCTCGGTTGCCCGCTGATGCAGGGCTACTACTTCGCGCGGCCGCAGTCGGCGGACGACCTCACTGCGTTGTGGACCACCTCGTAGCGCTCGCCCCGCGCGCGACCACCTGACTCGAGCCGTCCGCCAACCTCTCGACCTCGAGTGCGGCCGCGATCTGCTCCTTCATCGCCTCGACGTGAGAGATCAGCCCGATGGTGCGACCGCCGGACCTGAGCTCGTCCAACGTCGACATCGCCACCTCCAGCGTGTCCGCATCCAGCGATCCGAAGCCCTCGTCGATGAACAGCGTCGACAGCCGGATGCCGCCCGCCTGCGCCGTCACCGTCTCTGCGAGGCCCAGCGCGAGCGACAGCGACGCCAAGAATGTCTCGCCGCCCGAGAGCGAGTTCGTGGACCGCGACTGCCCGGTATGGGCATCGGCGATCCGCAAGCCCAACCCTGCCTGAGTGTTGCGGTACTGCTTGTCGTCGTCGTGCTCGAGCAGGTACTGCCCGCTCGACATCACCTGCAGTCGCGCATTCGCCGCCGCGACGATCCGCTCCAGCTTGGAGGCCAACACAAATGACTCCAGGCGAATCTTGCGATCGTTCGGCGGGTGTCCTTCGAGGCTGTCCGCGAGCGTGAGCGCCACGTCGCGCGCGGCCCGCGCGTGCTGCGACGACTCCGCCTTGACCGCGTACTCGGTGCGCAGCGCCGCGAACCGCTCGCTGCGCGACGCGGCATCACGCGCGGCTTCCACGGCCTCGTCCCTCGCCCTGGCGGTGGTAGCGGCCGATGCCGTCAGCACCTCCACGTCCTCCGTCGCCGCATCCTCCACCGCCGCGGGCAGGTCTTCGGCCCCGAGGCTCGCCACCACGGCGCGAGCGCCCGCCAGCTCGGACTCGTGGGCGGCCACCGCGTCACGGAGGGACGCGAGATCGCCGTCCGGCAGCAGGGCGTCGCGCGCCGCCTCGACCGTGTCGAAT
>JBKBNW010000182.1:0-4091 GCA_046295115.1 Demequina sp. | reverse complement strand
GCGATGGTGTGTTCCAAGTTCAGCAGCACTGCCGACACCTCGCCCATCGCCTGCTCTGCCGCACCGTGGTCGTCGCGCGGCTGGTGCGACGGAACTGGTGAAGTCATTGCGGGCCTCCTTGCGGTCTGGCTCCCAGCGTAGCGGCGCGCACTGACCTCGCTCCGCGCGACTGGCGACCTGTGGACACGAGAGTGACTCGGATTCCCCCGCGCGCATCGGCCGCGTGCCGTGGCACGATGGGCAGATGACCGATTCTCACGGATTGACATACACCACGCGCAAGAACGGCGAGGTCGAGATCAAGCGCGACGGGTCGATGGCCCGAATGCTGAGCGGTGACGATGCCGAGGACTTCCTCGGCCAGGTGAAGGATGGGGACGCAGACCAGGTGATGAAGAAATTCGTAGATGACCAGCCCGGCTCCGCCGAGACCAGCGGTACCGACACCCACCCCGCGATGGAGGACCGGCTCGACGGCCCGGTTCCGCACGGCGACGGGGAGCCGCGCGAGGTCGACGGAGAAGAAGAGCCCACGTCTTAAGGCGCACCTCACGGGCGCGTGCGCGTTCCTCTCGCGCGCCGGTCGCTTCCCGTGACACCATGTGCAGATGACTGGAGCAGAAGGATTCGACTACCGCACGCGCACCAACGGCGAGGCGGTGATCTTCCACCACGGCAAGCTCGCAAAGATGATGCGTGGCGAGGAGGCGGCGACGTTCGTCAAGGATGTCAAGGCCGGTGACCCGCAAGAAGTGATGGGCCGCTACGTCGGCAACGACGGCCAGGCACAGAAGCCCGGCAGCGCCGGCAAGACCGCGGGTCCGGACTCGTTGCACGGCAACGGCGAGGCCCACGCCACCAAGGACTTTCGCCGCAAGACGGGCTGAGGGGGTCCCCGAGCGCGGGGCCTAGTCGGCTTTCGGGCTCACTCGACAGTGAACGTCGCGGGCTCGGAGATCGCGACGGCGGCGGGTGCGTCCACCACATAGTGTTCCGGCACGTTGCGCGCCAGCACCTCGGAGAGCACGTCCTGCGGGACCTCACACAGCAGTTCGCTCTGCCCGTCCGGAGTGAGCGACTCCCGGCAGTAGTCCGCAATGCGGGGGTCATCCCGGATCACCGAGTAACCCGCCGTGTATTCGAGATACGCAAGGTCAGTCAGGCCCTCTGACGTGAGCGCCCGCGCGGCCGCGGCCGGCTCGCCCAGAATCACGGGAGTCCACGCGTACACCGCGTACTCGCCGGGCGGCAGGTCGGAGTTGGCGGCCTCGAATGCCTCTGCCTCCCGCTGGCGCTCGGCGATCTGGTTCTCGCTTGCCCCCGACCACTCGAAGTCGTCCCAAATGGCGGACAGCCTCGCGGCCGTATCGCACAGCGTGGCTCCGGTGAAGTCGATCGAATCTGAGGACGGCGCGGTGGTGTCGGTGGAGGTGACGAACAGGTCGGGCACGAACTCGCTGCCCCAATCCGGCGTCACGACCACACCGTCGCGGGTGATGATCAGCTGTCCTTCTTGCGCGAGGAAGGCGATGAGCTCCTCGTCTGCGGTGGTGAACGTGACGGTGGCCGATGCGCTCACGGTGCCCCGGGCCACCGTCACCTCGGGGATAACGCCGTTCGCCGGGGCGGCCTGGGCCGACCACTCCTCGCCGCACGCGGGGGGAGTGAACAGCCCCGCGGCCTGCGCCTCGACCTCGGCAAGGTTGAAGGTGACGGGCACGGTGGCGATGTCGCTCGTGGGCGTGCTGGTGGGCTCCGCGACGGCCGCCCCACCGTTGCCCGTCAGCAACTGGACGCCGTACCAGCCGACGGCCGCGGACAGCCCTGCGATGGCAACCGCGCCGACGGCCATGAGCCCCTTGTTCATCTGCTGCTCGTGTCCCCCTGGGCGTGCATGGCGCTGCCCTGCTGAAATCGTGTGGTGTGGCTCAATCGTACGTCCCCGAACCGGACGAATCGCTCCGTCGCGCGGACGATTCTGTGCCGTCCCTGGTCAGGGACATGCCCCTCGGAAACATCCCCATGGCAGGTGGTGGCGTGCCACTCATCCGGCGGTCTCGACGGTTGTCGCGGCGAGCGCGGGCGCCGGCTGCCATTGCTGCCACGTCCACCCGATGGCGACCCCGAGCACCAGCGCGAACGTCGCCACGGCGGTGTACACAAACTTGCGCAAGATTCCCCCTGACACGTCGTGCCACCGTCCGGTCACAGTGTCAACGTATGGGGGGTGTCGAAACGTTGGGGTCAGTATGCAAACACCAGCGGCTCGAGGGTGGTGTTGGTCCCGTCCTCTTCGGTGATGGTGACCGGCTCGTCGATGACGACCGAGTCGAAGGGTCCGGGGTCTCCTGTCCCATCGCACCACCCGTGGTCTGTCACCGTCAGCGGCCACTCGGCGGGCCCGTCATAGCGGTCGATGGTGAGTGCAGCGGTGTTCATGGGTGCCGCGTCAATCCACCCGACGACCTTCTGGCCCTCGTAGAGCGCGGTACCCGCGTCGCTCTCGCTTAAGGCCCACCGCAGCAGCCACAGGCGCGCACTTTGCGGTAGCTCGACGTCCAAGCTCGACCAGCCGGAGGCGTCACGCCACATGGCGTTGCGCCACAGCGTGGGCCGCAGCGTGTCGCCGGCGTCTATCGACCGCATGTCGCTCTTGGTGTAATCCCACGTGCCGATCAGCAAAGGATCCATCCCGACGGCGTAGACCGCCCCGCACTCCGGCACCGTGGCGGAGTCGTCGCTGGGGAACTCCACCGTGTCCGTCAGGTCCGGCCGGTAGGGGTCCGGGTACAGCGTGAACGGGATGGGGTGCGAGGCGAAGGTGAGATCGACATCGCGCTGGTAGTACGAGGCGACGTAGGGGACGGTCGCCACCTGAGCCTCCTCGTCGATGTCTACGCCCGGCAGTGCGTGCGGATTGCACGTGAGCGGCACCGCGCCCAAGAGATCGCGCGCCACCGTGCACTCGTAGCCCCCCTCGCGGTACGCCTGGGCGTCGGCCCTCGGCGGCAGGGTGTAGCCCTGGGTCCACAGGCTCTGCAGTGCGGCCGCAGACTCGTCGTTGCGCACCTTCGTGACGAGCACCACCTCGTATTCGCCCGGCTCCAGCTGGCCATAGGCGTCGCCCGATTCGCACGCGATGACCCCGCCGAACCATTCCCATGGGTGCGAGACGACGCGAACCGGGGTCAGAGTCGTGACGATGGCGCGGTCGTGTGGTGGGGTCCACCCCACCACCGCGCCGTCTCGGATGAAGAACGCGCGCGGCCTCTCGACAAACACTGGGAGCTCGCCCGTGCCCACCAAGGATGTTGTGGCCGTCGCCCCCGTGCCGCCAAGGCTGCCGGTCCCCGACGCCGGGTCCACGTCGAACTCCAGGGGCATCTCGAAGGTCACCTCGATGTCCGCGCCGTCGGCCTCCGTGACGGGAGGTGGCCCGCCGCACCACCTCACGTCGTCGTCGAGAAAGCGCTCGTACGGGTCGTCAGGAAAGGGCACCGTGGCATACGCGATGGTGCCGTCCTCGATCGACAGGTCGACGGACGCGCTGGGGCTCGGCTCCACCGGCTCCCCGAACCCGGTGAACCCTGCCCCCGCGGCGCCGATGCCGGCGAGCGCCACGACGGCGATGGCTGCCGAACCTCCCAGTCGCAGCGCACGGGCACGGGCGACCGACGTACGCAGCTCACGGGGTGGCCGCGCGTCGAGGGTCCGCCGTGCCTGCGCATCGGCGGCGCTGCGCAGGCGATCCCCGAACTCGTCCACGTCAGGACCGCCAGGCGTGGTCGGCGACGGTGACCTCTGCGGCACTCATCCCGTCGACGTTGAAGGATTGGTCTGCGGTCTCGAGGCCGAGCCAGGTGCGGACGGCCGCGCTCACCTCCTGCAGGCGCTCGCGGACCACGTCCACCGTCATGCCCAGCCGCTCGCAGATCTGACCGGGGGTGAGGCCGTCGTGATGCCGCAGCACCGCGACGGCGCGCGCCTGGGGAGAGAGCGATTGGAGCGTGCCGCGCAACTGCGCCTCGTCGTGGGGCAGGCTCGCGGTTCGCGGCTCTCGGCTCGTGCGTTCGGGCGCGGGGGACACGTTT
>JBKBNW010000181.1:0-4124 GCA_046295115.1 Demequina sp. | reverse complement strand
GGCGCGTACGACGCGATGGCGTCAGGTCTCGATCCGGAGTTCGACGGGTTCGCGGAGCTCTACGCGGGCGGCTCTGAGGACGGCAAGATCGCGTTCCTGGTGCCCGACTCACTCGACGGACTGATCCGGGTCACGCCGGGCATTCTCGCGAACGACGTGTTCTTCGCGCTGCCGGCGCAATAGCGGGGGGCCTCGGGCCGGGCGGTGCCGCAGAGGGGCGCCGCCCGGTCGGCAGGCTCAGGCCTCCACGATGATCGTGATGGGCCCGTCGTTGACCAGCTCGACATCCATCATCGCGCCGAACACCCCAGTCCCCACGGTGAGCCCGCGCCCCCGCAGATCCTCGACCACCGCGTCGACCAGCGGCTCCGCGACCGGCCCCGGCGCCGCGCCGTTCCACGACGGCCGCCGCCCCTTGCGCACGTCCGCATAAAGAGTGAACTGGGAGACCACGATGATGGGCGCGTCCACGTCGGACGCCGAGCGCTCGTCGTCGAGGATCCGCAACTCCGCGATCTTGCGCGCGATAGTCGCCACCTGTTCCGGACCGTCCTCGTGAGTAGCCCCGACGAGGGCGACGATCCCTTGACGCTCAAACGAAGCCGTGACCTGGCCCCCGACCGTCACCGAGGCGCGAGAAGCGCGCTGAAGGACTGCGCGCATCGGCCGCTTGCCCCTACCAGCCGCCGGTCGAGCCGCGCGACCCGCCGGGACCGGGGCTCGCGCCGGACACCTTGGGGCGCACGTCGACAAAGTAGTAGATGACCGCGATCACGGCCGCGATTCCGAGTAGCCCGATGATCCCGCCGCCTCCGCCCAACGGCCTCGGCAGGGAAATGAAGGCCACCAGCGCCGCGGCACCGAGGATGACCAGCCACAGCACCTTGGATTTCTTGCCGGCGTTGACATAGGCAGCGTCGGGGTACTTGAGCGCATCGATGAACGCCCAAACTGCGGCGACGAGGGCGGCCACCGAGATGGCCAGCACGATCATGGCCTGCAGGGAGTCGAACATCGGTCCTCCGGCTAGATGGGGGGTCGGTTGCTCAGGCCAGTGTAGGCGGGAGCACGGAGAGCCCCTCCGCGCGTGCGGCCGCGGCGAGCCGCCGGTCCCAGGCCGCAAATACCGGGCGTGAATCGGCGAGCAGCAGCGCGCTCGCGAGGTGGAGGGCGTCGCCGGCGCGCAGGGGACGCCGGTCCGCGAGGTCTCCCGCGTGCTTGGCGAGCGCGGCCGTCACCTCCACCTTGGCGAGCGACGGCCACAACTCCCTCCAGCGGTCGCGCGCCTTTGCGGCGGGGGAGGCGTCAATGCGGCCGATGCGCTCGGCGGCGGCGAGCACGCTCCTCACCTCCGCATCGGCGATGCGGGAGGTGACCAGCGCATCGGCATGCTTCCACAGCCCAACGGCAAGAGGAGTGCCAGTCTCGAGCACGCACAGCTTGACGAGCGCGGAGGTGTCGAAGTAGACGAGGGCCACGCCCTACCTCCGCATGCGGCCGAGCAGGCTCGACAGCGCATCCTTGGCGGCCTCGGCCTGCGGCAGGCGCGGCACCGCGCGGGCTGCGGCGGGAAGGGCAATCAGGCCGTCGGACTCGAGGCGGGACAGCAGGCTGGCGGATTCGACGCCGGTGAGGCGCGCGACGGGAATGCCCCGCTCCGTGATCACGACAGTCTCGCCATCCTTGGCGGAGTCGATGGCGGCGCGCAAACCCGAGCGCAGTTCAGTGACCGAGATCTCCACGACGTTCACGCTACCCCCGCTGTGGGCACGTAGCGGGGGTGACGCGCGGTGCGCGGGAGAAGGCGGTCAGGACATGTCGCCGCCGTCGGCGGCGCACCCCTTGCCCATCAGCAGGCCCTTCATGGTGGGGCCGGGCTTCTCGGGCCGGTCGGCGGAGAAGCCGTCAGCGTTGACGATGAGCTCTTGGCTCGCAGCCAGGGGTCCGCCCTCCGACGGCACCACCAACTCGAGTGCGGGGTCCAATGAGCGCTTGAGCATCGCCAGTGCAATGGGACCGTCTTCGTGGTGGCGCGCGACGGAGGTCACGCGGCCCACGGTGGTCTCGCCATTCATCACAGGTGCGCCGGGCTCAGGCAGCGCGTGACCCGAGCCGTCGAGATGCAACATGGTGAGGCGGCGCGGGGGCCGGCCCACGTTGTGGACCTTCGCGACCGTCTCTTGGCCGCGATAGCAGCCCTTGTGGAGGTGGACCGCGGTCCGTAGCCAATCGAGCTCATGGGGCAACGTGGTGTCGTCCACCTCGCGGGCTGCTCGCGGCCGGTGGGCGGCGATCCGAGCGGCCTCCGTGGCCCAGGTGCCCACCAAGGTCCAGCCGGCGTCGAGCCGGGCGTCGATCTCGGTCTCGAGCGTGGCTCGCGGTACCAACACCAGTCGCCAGGCGCGGTCTGCACCGGGGTGCGGCGCCGACGGGTCCGCTGCGTACGTGGTGCCGCCCGCGGCGACGAACGGCCACGGGTCCACCCAGGTCACCGGCTCGCCGGCCGCGGCGGGAGCGCGCACCGCCTCGCCGATCGCCGCGAACTCAGCGGTCACATCGGCAACCTCGACGCGCAGCATGAACCGCATGCGGTCAAGGAACGTCGCGAGTGCGGGCGCAGTCTCGGTGATGAGCCAGGCGGTCTCGCCGTCGTCGACCAGGCCGGCGACGTGTTCGACGCGGCCTTGCGGCGACAGAATCATCAGTTCCGTCGACACTCCCGGAGCGATCTGGCCGATCGCCTGCGTCGACAGCGAGTCCAGCCACGACAGCCGGTCGGGCCCGCTGACGGTGACGATTCCTAGGTGGGACTGATCGGCGACTGCGCGGCCCGCCGCCAGCGCACGCTGCTCGGCGGTGGGGTCGCCGTAATGCCAGGCGACGCCCGCATCGGCGCCGGCGTCGTTCACGGCCCCGTGGCGGGAGAGTAGAGGTGAGGCAGTCATGCCGGGGGAACGTGTGGCGTCCGTCAACGATTCCGGGAGACGCTTACGCGCCGGCGGATTCGTCCTGCGCGTCATCGACGCGGGTGAGTTGCGCAGAGATATAGGACTGCAGGTCGTGGCCGAACGCCGCCAGGTCCCACGCCCACATGAGCGCGCCGCCGACGTTGCCATACATGCGGGTGGCACCGCGTACCTCGGGGCCGGTCTCGGTCGTCGCGACGAACCGTGATGCCAGGTCGATGCGGCCATTACCCACGACGCCCATGTAGCAGGTAAGCAGGCCCGAGGCGTCGGATAGCACCACTTCGAGCGGGTGCTGGTAGTCCTCGAGTTCGACGCCCTCGGGGGCCTGCGGCGCTACGCGCCAGAAGCCCGACTCCGCTGCCCACACTTGGCCGGGCTCGCCGTTGCTCCCGCGCAGGCGCACGGTGGATGAGTAGGTCAGGTACGGGCCGCCGTCATGGTCGAAGACCACATCGTGCTGGATGTCGGCGCGCGGGATCCCCGGGTAGTCGAGCTCGCCGTGGCCGGACCAACGGCCCACCAGCCAGGCGAGCGGGTACGCCTCCGGCGCGAGGTCGTCTGGAATGACGAACGTCACCGGCGCGGGCTCTTGAACAGGCGCCACGCGATGATGCCGGCGATCCAGGCGGTCGCCGCCAGGCCCAGCACCGCGAGGGCGGTGAACACAATCTCGAGACCAGTCATAGTGACTCGAGTCTACCTACGGCACCCATCACGCCCGTCAACGGTCGCGCGTTACGCCGCTCGCGTGGTCGCCCGCTTGACAACCAAGTAGATCTCGCAGCCCAGGCAGAAGCCGAACACCGCGTTGAGGAACGACGCCACGGTCACGAGCGCCGCGAAGACGTAGAAGCCCGCGGTGATGTCGAGCAGTCCCAGCACCAGCGCGGCGGCCGCCATGGCGAACCCCATTTGCTGAGCGAAGCGGGGCGGGCGGAACGACTCGGTCTGGGCGGGAGGGCCGATGCGGTTGCGGATACGGCGCTTGTAGAGCCAGGCCTGGGCGGTCGCCTGCGGCCCCACGGTGGCGCCGGGTAGGAACATCAGGGTGAGCACGGCTATCGCGATGTAGCCGGCGGTGCCGGCACCGAGGATGAGTGCGATGAGCGCCACCGCGAGGGTGACGGCGGCCCCGAACCGGTACCCCCGCGGGTC
>JBKBNW010000180.1:0-4138 GCA_046295115.1 Demequina sp. | reverse complement strand
AGGAAGCCGCCCCTCCCGAGATCACGCCTAGCAGCCACAGCACACCCGTGAGGATCCACGCCAGCTTCTTGTGCTGCTGGTATCCCTTGAGCGCGTACCCCTGCTTGTCTCGCGCTGCCCCGGCCAACACGAGGATGAGATCGACGAGCACCCAGATTCCCAAGCCTCCGAGTGTCAATAGCTTCGCCAGACCAGAACCGATCTTGCCGAGGTAGAACCGATCGACGCCCCACAGGCCCAGGAACAGCGCGAGCAGCCACGTGACGATGAAGCTCCGCGAGCCCTCAACGGTGCCTGCCGGCGGCGGGATGGTCCCCGGCGTTGTGGGAGCTGGCGGCGTGGCCCCTGGTGGCGAGATGGGCCCCGGTGGCGGGGGCGGACTCGTCAGGGGCGGACCTGTCGCCGGCATCGGCCCCGGTGGCGGGGGCGGCGTGTGGGCAGGGGTGGACTCGGGACCGTCGTTGGTCTCTGACATCAGCTTTTCCTCAGCTCCTACGTGTGACCGCGTGCGCGAGCCTTCCGCTGACTCGGACGCGTGATCAACGTATCGGCAACCCAAACACGCGGTCAATGGTGCGCCCGCGCACTGCCTTCCCGCGCCACCCGCGGCCCGCGTTCCAGCGCCCGCACCAAGTACACGGTCGCGCCCACCGAGGCCGCGCCGGCGGCCGCCAGCACCGCGGGGTCCACAGTTCCATCGGGGATGTGCATGGTCAGCTTCCTTTCGCGACGACACCAGTTCTCACGACAACACGCTCGCGGGCGCCGAGTAGCGGCAGGACCCCACTGCGGCGAGCTCTGCGGCCGTCGACCGGCTCAGCCACGTCAGCTCGCGCGGCTCGAGCCGGTCGCACACCCAGTCCCAGTGCAGTGACACCCAGTCGCCGCACGCGACCGGCCGGCTGAGCCCGTGGCCGCCCCGTCGCAGCCTCGCGGTCTCGACAATGTGCGGCCCCAGGCGCAGTCGCCGCCCGTCCCACTCCAGGTGCCGGCTGCGCACCACTGCGGCCTCGTCTTCCAGCGAGACCACGCGCCCCCAGCGGATGCGGCACCGGTCGAGCACCTCGAGCGGGGCGTCCTCCATCCCGCCGCGCAGCAGCCCCACCCACGGGTACACGCCGAACACGTGAAAGCTGTGATGCGGGGTCCCGCCTGCCCGGACTCCCTCCACGAGC
The DNA here is from genome assembly GCA_046295115.1 of Demequina sp. Lineage (GTDB taxonomy): Bacteria > Actinomycetota > Actinomycetes > Actinomycetales > Demequinaceae > Demequina. Next base: position 2,963 of record JBKBNW010000180.1, on the reverse strand, counting down.
CGCTCGAACTCCGCACGGGTAAGCCTGGGCCGGAACCGCTCCTCCAGGGATCGCGCGAAGGCCGCGCCCCCGCATCGGGCCAATGCCGGGCCTCCCAGCCAATACGTGGACACCACGGCGGCGTCCAGCGGGGCGCGCCCCAGGCACTCGCCGATCAGCTCGAGGTACGGCCACGCCCCCGCGAAGCCGCGCGCGACCTCGTCAAGCGCGGCCCCGGACGCCCCCTCGCTCACCCGCTCGAGCAGCTCGCCTGCGCGATCGGGCCCGCAATACCCGCGCTCGTTGGGCGGGAACGCGTACCGGCCGAACAGGATCGCGCCGTCCGCCTGGGCAGGCGCGGCATCCGGCCGATGCGCGGTCAGGGTCACGTCACGGCTCGCCTCCCGCGCGGGCTGAGTTGGGGTGCGAGCCAGACCAGCAGCCCGCCGGCGGCGATCATCGCGAGCCACGGCGCCTGCGCCGCGAGGGGCGCGGCGTCGAACGTCCCCGCGAGCGCCGCCGTGACGAGCGCCCCGAGCACCAGCACCGCGGTGACGTCCACGGCCTGCGCCCTCACCAGTGCCTGGTGCCACGACAGCACGTAGCCCGCGAGCAGCACCCCGGTGAGCGCGACCCACCCCCACTGCGCGGCGGTCGCGGGCACCACGGTGCCCAGCGAACCCGTGACCGCGCTCCACGCGAGCAGGGCGACGGAGCCGCCGCCCATGCGCGTGAGTGACACGGTCCACGGCGTCACGTCGCGCAGCAGGCTCTTGGTGATGACCACCTCGACGGCCCACATCAGCGTGGCGCCCGCGATCAGCGCGGTGCCCAGGTCCGCCATGATCCGCACGTCGCCCGACAGCCCGAACTGGGCGGCAACCAACAGCGCGATCGCGGCCCCGTGCCACCACGTGAGCTTCTCCTTGAGTAACGCGACGGCGAGCACCGCGACCCAGATCACCAGGGTCTTGTGCAGGAACGCCGCCTGAGTGGACGCAGTGCTCGCGAGCCCTTCGAAGAACAACACGAAAGGCACCGCCCCTCCGAGCACCGCGACCACGATCAGCCCCCACCAGTGCCCCGGTCGCGTGGGGCGTGTGAGGGAGACGGCACCGGGCCCCTTGGCACGGCGGGCGAGCACGAAGACGAGCGCGATCACCAGCGCCGACGCCGCGTTCTTGGCGGTGGTGTACGCGGTCGCGTCCCCGTAGGCGGCCACTGCGTTGGAGTTCACGTAGATCGCGACGCCGGAGATGGCCGCAGTCACGGCGGCGAGCGCCAGGCCGCGAGAACGCAGTGACGTCATGGCGAACTCCCCTCGGCCACGCTGTCGCTGGAGTGGCGGATGCGCAGCGCCTCGAGGGCTTGCGACTCGGTGAGCCGCTCGAGCGCGAAGCCCGCATGGACCACGACCCAGTCGCCGGCTTGAATGTCGTCGTCGGCGACGGTCATCCCCAGCACCACTTGGCGAACGCCGTCCCCCTCGACGACGGCGCGCCCGTCACGGTGCACCTCAATGACCTTCGCGATAGTTCCTAGGCACATGTGGTGACCTCAATTCCTACCCGGGCGAGCTCGGCCTCGACGGCGGCCGCCGCGGCGCCGATGCTCGCGTTGACATGTGGGGACATCGGCCCGTAGGCGAACGTGGCCGCCTCGATGCCGACGATTGCGACTCGCGCGGGCAGCGTCCCCAGCGCCCGCGAGAGCTCGACCGCGCCCGCGAGCCCGAAGGCGTGCGTGCCGCCTCGCCCGCTCGCGGCGAACGTCTCCGTGGGCAAGCGCGCGGCGCCCACGCCGGCCTCGATCACCCGCACGGTGCCAGGGGTGCCGCCCGAGGCCACCGCGTCGATCACTATCGCCGCGCCGCACCCGTCCCACAGCTGCACCAGCGCGGTCGGGTCCTCGCGCATGACGACCCGCGCCCGGTCCCCCACCCGGCCCGCCACCAGCGCGGCGACCTCGCCGCCCACCGCATCGTCTCCCCGGTCGGGAGCGCCAAGTCCCACCACCAGCACCAGGCCGTCCACCGGCCCTGGTCCTGCGACCGGCACGGATCCGGCGACCGGCACGGATCCGGCGACCGGCACGGATCCGGCGGCCGTCACGGTTCCGGCGACCTGCACGGGTCCGGCGACCTGCACGGGTCCGTCCGCTCCGGCCACCAGCACAGCTCCGTCCACCGACACGGGTCCTCCCCCCTGCGCCTGGGCGCTTCCGCCGCTCATGACCGCGTCACCCGCAGGTCCAGAAAGTGCGTCGCGCACGAGATGCACGGGTCGTAGTTGCGGATGGCCGCCTCGCAGCGGTGGGTCAGGGCGTGGTCGTCGAGGTCCACCCACTGCTGCGCCGCGGTGCGCAGGTCCATCTCGATGCTCGACTGGTTCTGCGAGGTGGGCGGCACGATCTGGGCGTCCTCGATCACGCCCTCGTGGTCGATGCGGTAGCGATGCCAGATGGTGCCGCGGGGCGCCTCGGAGGCCCCCACTCCCTCCCCCGCGCGCGGCGGGGTGGGCACCGACGGCGCGTGGCCGTCGACCCACCCGTCGATGATGCGCAGCGCCTCCTCGAAGGCGTACGCCAACTCGACGGCGCGCACGATGATCGACTTGAAGGGGTTGCGGCAGGTCTCGCTCAGGCCCGCGCCCAGCGCCGCCTCTTGGCAGCGCGGGCTGAGCTGGTCGAAGTTCAGGGTGTAGCGCGCGAGCGGGCCCACAAAGAACGGGGCCCCGTCGAACCGCGCGTGCAGCGCGTTCGAGTGGGCGACGTGGAACTCCTCGACGTGCCGCGGCATCTCGGCGACCGGGAACCGCACGCCTGATGAGGCGACCACCTCCGCGCCGCGCTCGAGCGGGTAGTAGTCGGGGTGGCGCAGCGACACGTACGTGTAGTCCTGCTCCATCTGGGGAAAGTCGAAGGTGGACACCAGCTGGACCGCGGCCAGGGCGTCTTGTAGCCCGCTCGCGAGCGCGGGGCGGAGC
>JBKBNW010000179.1:0-4180 GCA_046295115.1 Demequina sp. | reverse complement strand
TCGTCCGTCTCGACCACCACGGCACCGGGGATTCCCACCACGGCGACGGGCTTGGCGCCTCCGACCACCAGGGCCCCTTCGGAACCCACCAACGACACCGCCTGCGAGCGGCCGATGCGGATCGCACCGTCGTCGCCGGGCGTCAGCAACGCCGCGAGCGAGGCGAAATCACCCACGTCATGCCACGCGAAGGGTCCCGGCACCATCGCCACCCCGCCCTCTACCGCGACGGGCTCGGCGATCGCGTGGTCGATCGCGATGCGCGTGAGGGTGGGCCACACGCGGGAGAGGACCTCCGCGCGGGAGGGGCCGTCCCACGCCGCGGCGATCTCTCGCACTCCTGCTTCGAGAGTCGGCTGCAGCCGCGCCAGGTGTCCCAGCAGCACGGACGTGGACACCACGAACATCCCGGCGTTCCACGAGGAGCCACCCTGGGCGATGAACGCCGCCGCCGTGTCCGCATCGGGCTTCTCCGTGAAGGCCTCGACCGTGAACGCTCCTGGCGCATCGGCCAGCGACGCGCCGGAGCGCACATAGCCGAACGCGGTGGACGGCTCGGTGGGCTCGATACCGATCGTCACGACCCTGCCGGTGCGCGCCGCCTCGATGGCTGTGCGCACCGTGGCGCGGAACGCTTTGGCGTCGGGAATGACGTGGTCCGCAGCAAAGGACCCCATGATCCGTTCGCCCATGCGATTCTCGATGAGGGCGGCCGCGAGCGCGATCGCCGCCATCGAGTCGCGTGGGCTCGGTTCGGCGATGATGCGCTCCCCAGGCACGTCGGGAAGCTGGCCCGCCACCGCATCGGCGTGACGCTCCCCCGTCACCACATACAGCGTCTCGCTGAGCGGAGCGAGGCGGGCGATCGTGTCCTGGATCAGAGTCGTTCCGGTGCCCAGGAGATCGATGAGGAACTTGGGACGCTCGGGCCGCGACAGCGGCCACAGCCGCGACCCCACGCCGCCCGCCGGCACGACCGATACGAAATCGTGTACGAAGTTGCTATCCCCTGCACTGAGCACCATGGGGACCACCCTAGAATGTGAGCACCGGAACAGTGCCACTCAAAGGAGAATCCGTGTCCCCCGCGCCCACCCTTTATCGCGGCCGTGAAGGCATGTGGATGTGGCTCGTGCACCGTACTACGGGCGTCGCGATCTTCTTCTTCCTGCTCATCCACGTGCTCGACACCGCCCTCGTGCGCGTCTCCCCCGAGGCGTACAACGAGGTCATCGGCGCGTACAAGACGCCGATCTACGGGATTGTCGAGGCGGGCCTGGTCGCGGCGATCGTCCTGCACGCGTTCAACGGGCTGCGCATTGTCGCCGTGGACCGCTGGACGTGGGCACTGCGCCACCAGCGGGCACTGGTGTGGGTCGTGTGGGGCATCTTCGTGGTGATGATGGCGGCCTTCCTGCCGCGCCACCTCGGCCACGTGTTCGGAGGTGCATGATGACGGCACCCGAGCTCCACGAGCCTAAGAAGCCGATGAGCCGTCGCAGCAGGGGCGGCACCGAGAAGTGGTCCTGGATCTTCCAGCGCGTCTCCGGCGTGATCCTGATCGCGCTCATCTTCACTCACCTGTTCATTAACCTCCTGACCGGCGACGGGATCAACCAGATCGACTTTGCCTTTGTCGCAGGCAAGTGGGCCTCCCCGCTGTGGCAGTGGTGGGACTTCACCATGTTGGTGCTCGCCATGCTGCACGGGATGAACGGCATGCGGGTGATCGTGAACGATTACGCGCGCCGGCCGTTCCTGCGCAACGCGCTCCAGTGGGCGCTGCGGATCTCGACGCTGGTGATTATTGTCCTGGGCTCGTTGGTGATTTGGACCTTCGACGCCTGCCCCACCGACTCCTCGGGCGAACTGCTGCCTGAGGTCCCGGCCTTCTGTGAGGATGTTCGATGACGGACCACGAATACGACGTCGTGATCGTCGGCGCCGGTGGCGCAGGCATGCGTGCCGCGCTCGAGAGCTCCCAGCGTGCCCGAACCGCGGTCCTCACCAAGCTGTATCCCACGCGCTCACACACCGGCGCCGCCCAGGGCGGCATGGCCGCGGCGCTGGCGAATGTCGAGGACGACAACGCCGAGTGGCACACGTTCGACACGATCAAGGGCGGGGACTACCTGGTCGACCAGGACGCCGCCGAGATCCTGTGCAACGAGGCGATCGACGCGGTCCTCGACCTCGAGAAGATGGGGCTGCCCTTCAACCGCACCACCGCGGGCAAGGTCGACCAGCGCCGGTTCGGCGGTCACACGCGTAACCACGGCGAGGCCGCGGTGCGCCGCGCGTGCTACGCCGCGGACCGCACCGGCCACATGATCCTGCAGACGCTGTACCAACAGTGCATCAAGCAGAACGTCGAGTTCTACAACGAGTTCTACGTGCTGGACCTGATCCTCGACGGCGACCCGCAGACGGCGGGCGACGGCAAAGAGGTGTCCGTTGCCGGAGTCGTGGCCTACGAGCTGTCGACGGGCCAGATCCACACGTTCCGCGCAAAGTCGGTGGTGTTCGCCACCGGCGGCGCGGGCAAGGTCTTCAAGACCACCTCGAACGCGCACACCCTCACGGGTGACGGCATGGCGATCGCGCTGCGCGCCGGCCTGCCGCTCGAGGACATGGAGTTCTTCCAGTTTCACCCGACCGGCCTCGCCGGGCTGGGCATCTTGCTCTCGGAGGCGGCACGCGGCGAGGGCGGCATCCTGCGCAATTCGGAGGGCGAGCGCTTCATGGAGCGCTACGCCCCCACCATCAAGGACCTCGCACCGCGCGACATGGTCGCGCGAGCGATGGCGAACGAGGTGCGTGAAGGACGCGGCGCGGGTCCCAACAAGGACTACGTGCTGCTCGACCTCACCCACCTCGAGCCCGCGCACATCGACGCGAAGCTGCCGGACATCACGGAGTTCGCGCGCACCTACCTCGGGGTCGAGCCGTACACCGAGCCCGTGCCGGTGTTCCCGACCGCGCACTACGCCATGGGTGGCATCCCCACCAACGTCAACGCGGAGGTGCTGCGCAACAACACCGACGTCGTCAAGGGTCTGTACGCCGCCGGCGAGTGCGCCTGCGTGTCCGTCCACGGCGCCAACCGGTTGGGCACCAACTCGCTGCTGGACATCAACGTGTTCGGCAAGCGGGCTGGTATTGCCGCCGCTGAGTACGCGATCACGGCCACCGCGCCCGAGCTTCCGGCCGATGCGCCGGCCAGGGTGGAGGCGCTCGTCGCCCGCCTGCGCGCCACGGTAGGCGGCGACGGGACCGAGCGTGTGGCACAGATCCGCAAGGAGCTGCAGGAGACCATGGACATGAACGTCCAGGTGTTCCGCACGGAGGAGTCGCTGGCCGAGGCCGCCGCGCTGGTCAGGACCCTCAAGACACGTTACGAGTCGATCGCGATCCACGACCGCGGCCAGCGCTTTAACACCGACCTGCTTGAGGCGGTCGAGCTTGGGTTCCTGCTCGAGCTTGCCGAGGTGGTGATCGCGGGCGCGGACGGACGCAAGGAGAGCCGCGGCGGCCACTACCGCGAGGACTTCCCCACGCGGGACGACGAGAACTACCTTCACCACACCATGGCGTACGCGCGTCCCGACGGCATTGACCTGCAGTGGAAGCCCGTCGTGATCACCAAGTACCAGCCCATGGAACGCAAGTACTAAGCCCCCGAGGACGTAGCCATGACTGCCACCGCCGAGAAGACTGACACCACCGAGGAGGTTGGCGCGATCCCGACCTTTACGGTCACGCTGCGGATTTTGCGCCATGACCCGGAAGGGCTCGACGGCCGCGAGGCCGGGGCCGAGTACTGGGAGGAGTTCACGGTCGAGTCATTCGCCACCGACCGCGTGCTCGACGCCCTGCACACCATCAAGTGGGATCAGGACGGCTCGCTGGCCTTCCGGCGGTCCTGCGCGCATGGCATCTGCGGCTCCGATGCCATGCGCATCAATGCCAAGAATCGGCTCGCCTGCAAGACCCTGCTCAAGGACCTCAACCCCTCGCGCCCCATCACGGTCGAGCCCATCAAGGGCCTCCCGGTGGAGAAGGACCTGATCGTCGACATGGAGCCGTTCTTCGCCTCCTATCGCGAGATCATGCCCTTCCTCATGACGGCGAGCCCCACACCGGAGCGCGAGCGGCTGCAGTCGCCCGAGGAGCGGGAGCG
>JBKBNW010000178.1:0-4173 GCA_046295115.1 Demequina sp. | reverse complement strand
ATCGAGATCGACGGCACGTTTTATACGCCCACCACGTTCACGCTGTTCCGTCTCGACGGCACGTCGTGGAGCTACGACGGGGTGGTCGACAACGGCTTCCAGTTCCAGGCCGCCGAGGTGGCGCGCCAGGTCGCCGCGGGCAACACCGAGAGCCCGCTGCACACGCTCGACAACTCGCTCGAGATCATGCGCATCATGGACGAGGTCCGTGCACAGATCGGCGTGGTCTACCCGAACGAGAAGTAGCCGGCGGCCGGGGGTAACCCCGGCACGCGCATCGGCCGTCGGAACCCGCCGGTAGGTTTGGTCGCATGACCGGATTCTTCGTGGTGTTCGAGGGTGGCGACGGCGTGGGCAAGTCCACCCAGATCGACCTGCTGGCCGGGCACCTGCGCGCGCCAGCGGGCGGCGGCTTCGAGGTGGTCACCACGCGCGAGCCGGGCGGCACTCAGCTGGGTCAGGAGATCCGCAACGCGGTGATGCACGGTGACCACGTCGCCCCCCGCGCCGAGGCGCTGCTGTACGCCGCCGACCGCGCCCACCACATCGCCACCAAGGTGCGGCCCGCCCTCGAGCGCGGCGCCGTGGTGGTGCAGGACCGCTACGTCGATTCGTCGATCGTCTACCAGGGCGGCGCGCGCGGGCTCGGCGATGAGGTCGAACGCATCTCACGGTGGGCCACCGAGAGCCTGCTGCCCGACCTGACGATCCTGCTGGACATGGAGCCGGTCGCCGGGCGAATGGCGCGCGAGCTCGACCGCGTGGAGCGCGAGACCGGCACCCACGCCGCGCTCATCCGCCAGGCGTTTTTGGACCTGGCTGCGCGCGAGCCGGAGCGCTACGCAGTGATCGACGCATCGGGCTCGATCGAGGACGTCGCCGCCGAGGTTGCGCGGGCGACGGCCGATGCGATGGCGGGGTCGGACCTGTGGACGGCCGATGCGCGGGCCGGGTCCGCGGCCGTCTCGCCCGAGGGGATCGAGCCTTGGGGAACGCCGTGAGCGTCGCGCTCGAGAGCTCGATCGGCACAGCTCTGGGGGGCACGCCGTGAGCGTGTGGGACGAGGTCGTCGGCCAAGACGCCGCGGTCGCGCCGCTGCGCGCCGCGGTCGCCGACCCCTCCGCGATGACTCATGCGTGGATCATCACCGGGCCGCCGGGATCGGGCCGCTCGTACGCGGCCAGGGCGTTCGCGGCCGCGCTGCAGTGCCTCGAAGGGGGCTGCGGCGAGTGCCGCGCGTGTAAGACCTCGCTGAGCGGCGCCCACGCCGACGTCACACTGCTCGCCACCGAGAAGGTCACCATCAGCATCGACGAGGTGCGCGACCTGATCGCGACCGCGCAGTCGTCGCCCAGCGAGGGCCGGTGGCGGGTGATGGTGGTCGAGGACGCCGACCGCATGACCGAGCGCACCTCGAACGTGCTGCTCAAGTCCATCGAGGAGCCGCCGCCGCGGACCGTGTGGGTGATGTGCGCGCCGTCCGCGGAGGACGTCGCCGTGACCATTCGCTCGCGCTCGCGCCACGTGAGCATGCGCGTTCCGGACCCCGAGGTGGTGGCCCAGCTGCTCATCGACCGGGACGGGGTCGAGCCTGAGCTTGCCCGCCAGTGTGCGTACGCGGCGCAGAGCCACATCGGCATCGCGCGGCGTCTCGCGCGCGACCCGGCCGCCCGGGGCCGGCGTGACCAGGTGCTCGCGCTCGCGACCGAGATCCGGGGCGTGGGGGACGCCGTGCTGGCCGCCGCCGACCTGGCCGCGGTCGCGGAGGCGGACGCGAAGTCCTCGACCGAGGAGCGCGACGTCGAGGAACGCAACGAGCTGCTGCGCACGCTCGGCGCCGACGACGGCGGGCGGTTGCCCCCCGCGCTGCGCTCGCAGGTCAAGCAGCTCGAGGAGGACCAGAAGCGCCGCGCGACTCGGCTCAAGCGCGACGTGCTCGACCGCGCCATCGTGGACCTGATGTCGCTCTACCGCGACGTCGCGTGCCTGCAGATCGGGGCCAGAGTGCCGCTCGTGAACGAGTCCCACCGCGGCCACATCGAGGGCCTCGCGGGGCGCACCTCTCTCGCGGAGACCATGCGCTGCCTCGACGCGCTGACGCAGACCCGCACGCGGCTCGCGGGCAACGTCGCTCCCGTGCTCGCGCTCGAGGCGATGGCGCTCGCGCTGCGCCCCAGGGCCGCACGCTGACAGCAGCGTCGCGCCGCAGCAGCGGTGCCGCCGCTTAGGGTAGGTGCATGTCCCTGCGAGTGCTCGCCCCCGCCCGACTCATCGCCGCATCGGCCGTTGCCCTCCTCGCGCTCGCGGCCTGCACGCCGGACAAGACTCAGGTGTCGCCCACGGACGAACCCGCCCCCACCTCGTCGGCGACGGCCGCGCCGCCCGCACCGGGCGCATCGGCCGTCTACGACCAGGAACTCGAGTGGAGCGAATGCGACGAGCTCGAGTGCGCGACCATTCAGGTGCCGCTGGACTGGAGCGATCCAGACGGCAGGACCATTGAGCTCGCCCTCAACCGCCACCGTGCGCTGGACGCCGATGCGCGGCTCGGCTCCCTGCTGATCAACCCCGGGGGTCCGGGCGGCTCGGGGCTGGGCATGACCGAGTACTTTGTCACTATTGCGGGCGAGGACCTGCTGGGCGCCTACGACGTCGTGGGCTTCGACCCCCGGGGCGTGGGGGCGTCGACTCCGGTGCAGTGCGGGTCCGACGAGCAGATCGACGCGTTCTACATCCCGGATGAGGCCATCGAGACGCAGGCCGACCTCGACGCCGCCAACGCGAGGGTCGCCGACTTCGCGGCGAACTGCCGGCTCGAGTCCGGGGCCGTCATCGAGAACGTCGACACCGTGAGCGCCGCGCGGGACATGGACGTGATCCGGGCCGCCGTGGGCGACGAGCAGCTCAACTTCTTGGGCATGTCCTACGGCACGCAGCTGGGCGCGACCTATGCGGAGCTGTATCCCGAGAACGTGGGGCGCGTGGTGCTCGACGCCGCGGTCGACTTTCTGCTGCCGAGCGTCGAGTTGGCCCGCGGGCAGGCCGAGGGGTTCGAAAACGCCCTGACCAACTTCTTGCGCTGGTGCGGCCAGCGCGACACCTGCCCGCTCGAGGGCGGCGTGGACGCGCAGAAGAGCCAGCTCAGCGCGATGACGGAGCGCGCGCTCCAGCAGCCGTACGAGTCCGGCACCGACTGGGACGTCAACGGCAACCTGTTCGTGTACGGGGTCATCGTCACCCTGTACGACGAGGCGTCCTGGCCTTACCTCGAGATCGCGCTCGAGGAGGTGGCGGGCCGCGGCGAGGCCGCGGGCATGTACGAGCTCGCGAACTTCTACCTGGACCGCGACGGCCTGACTGGCGAGTACCTGAACAACTCGACGTGGGCATTCACCGCGATCGGGTGCCTGGACGGCGTGCCCGAGGAGCCATGGACCATCGAGGACTCGGAGGAGTTGCTTGCCGAGATGGTCGAGGCCTCGCCCACGTTCGGATGGTGGTTCGCGAGCGGCGCCGGGTGCGACGCGTGGCCGTGGACGGCCGACCAGCACATCACTTCGCTCGACGTCGCCGCGACCGCGAACGAGATGCTCGTGATCGGCACCACCAACGACCCGGCGACGCCGTACTGGTGGTCGGAGTCGCTCGCGGAGCGCCTGGACGCGTCGCTGCTGACGTACGACGGCGAGGGCCACACTGCCTACGGGCGCTCCAACCAGTGCATCATCGACGCGGTCGATGGGTTCCTGGTGGACGGGCAGATGCCGGATTCGGGAAGTCAGTGCTGAGCCGCTAAGATGGCAACTCGCGCCCCATGGCGCACGCCGCCTTAGCTCAGTCGGCAGAGCGATTCACTCGTAATGAATAGGTCAAGGGTTCGATTCCCTTAGGCGGCTCGATTGGCCTCGGTCCTGCGACCGGGGCCTTTCGCATTCCTGGGGCCGATGCGCGGGCCCGCCCAGCCCGCTGTCCGACACTCACGGTCCTCCAGGATCCGCGCCGGCCCCGAATCCGACACTCAGCGCCCTCTGGGACGCTAAGGCGGAGAGAGCGGAGAGGGGGGGCTCAGGCGAACGGGTCCGCCGTCATCGTGTACTTGGTCTGCAAGTACTCGTGGATGCCCTCGGCGCCGCCCTCGCGGCCCAGCCCGGACAGCTTCCAGCCTCCGAACGG
>JBKBNW010000177.1:4007-4242 GCA_046295115.1 Demequina sp. | reverse complement strand
CTCGTCCTCTTGGCGCACCACGAGCGACAGCTTGCAGTGGGTCTTGAGGCCCACCAGGCCGTACACCACGTGTACGCCGGCCTTCTCGAGCTTGCGGGCCCAGCCGATGTTCTGCTGCTCGTCGAACCGCGCCTTGATCTCGACCAGGGCCAGCACCTGCTTGCCGTTGCGCGCCGCCTCGATGAGCGCGTCCACGATGGGGCTGTCGCCCGAGGTCCGGTACAGCGTCTGCTTG
>JBKBNW010000177.1:0-3997 GCA_046295115.1 Demequina sp. | reverse complement strand
CGCCAGCACCTTGGGGTCGAGCGCCGCCTGCGCGAGAAACGCCTGCACGGACGTCGAGAACGAGTCGTAGGGGTGGTGCAGGAGGATGTCGCCGCGACGGATCGCGTCGAACACGTTCTGCTCGTCCGCGGTCTCGACGGGTGCGAGCTGGTGGTGCGTCGTGGGCCGGAACGCGGGGAACTGGAGCTTGGGGCGGTCCAGGTCCGCGATCACGTTCAGGCCCGTGAGGTCCAGCGGTGCCGGCAGGTGGAACACGTCGTGCTCCGTGATCCCCAGCTCGCGCACCAGCAGGTCGCGGATGTGCTGCGGCAGGTCCTGCGCCACCTCGAGCCGCACGGCGGGGCCGAACCGGCGTCGCAGCAGCTCGCGCTCCATCGCCTTCAGGAGGTTCTCGGCGTCGTCCTCCTCGACCTCGACGTCCTCGTTGCGCGTGACGCGGAAGGTGTAGCTGCTGATCACCTCCATGCCCGGGAACAGGTAGTCGAGGTGCTCAGCGATGACGTCCTCGAGCGGTACGAAGCTGCGCGGTTCATCGGACAGGGCCGATGCGTCCGTCACCTGAGCGGCCTTGCCCGCCGAGTCGACGCTCAGGAACCGCGGCAGCGTCTCGGGCACCTTCACGCGGGCGAAGAACTGCTTGAGCGAATCGGGGTCGCGCAACTCAACGGCGAGGTTGAGGGACAACCCGGAGATGTAGGGGAACGGGTGCGCGGGGTCGACGGCCAGCGGGGTGAGCACCGGGAAGATGTCGGAGCGGAACAGCTTGCGTAGCCGCTCGCGCTCCTTCTCGTCGAGATTCTGGATGTGCACCAGGTGGATCCCCTGCTCTTGCAGCTGGGGCAGCACCTGGTCCTCGAACACGTCCGCGTGCCGGTCCATCAGCTGGTGGGCGCGCTCGGTCAGCGCATCCACGAGCCGGGTGGGGCTCATCCCAGTTGCACTCGGCACCGCGAAGCCCGCGGCGATGCGGCGCTTGAGCCCGGCGACGCGCACCATGAAGAACTCATCGAGGTTGGAGGCGAAGATCGCGAGGAACCGGGCGCGTTCGAGCAGCGGCGTCGCCTCGTCCTCCGCGAGTTCGAGCACGCGCTCGTTGAATGCCAACCACGACAGTTCGCGGTCCAGGTAGCGATCGCTCGGCAGGGGCGCGGAGCGGTCGTGCCCGTCGGCATCGTCCTCGTGAGGGTCGTCGGTCGTCGCCTGGACGGTCGCGCTGGCGCCGCTCGTCGGGGACGTCGGGGGCGTCGGTGCCGTCGGTTCGATGGCGGGCACGGTCCCGAGCGTGGTCTGGTCAAGGCTGTCAGCTTGGATGGCGTCGTGCATGTGCCCATGGTGGCATGGCCTCGCGTGTGCGACCACCTCCGAGGGTCCTGCGTACGGCCCGGATCATTCCCGCGGAGGATGGACAGTTTCACGGCTTTCAGATACTCCTGAAAACATGACCGATGCGCCCGCACCTGACGCCTTCACTCTCGAACGACTCGCGTACGTCGAGCGGGTGGCCGGCTTCTGGCAATCCGGCGGGCTTGGCCACGCCGCCGGCGCCATCCTCGGCTACCTGACCGTGTGCGAACCCGCTGCACAGACCCAGGCCGAGATCGCATCGGCCCTAGGCCTGTCCGCCGGGACCGTGTCGACACAGCTGCGCACGCTTGCGGGCGTCGAGATGGTCGAGCGCGTGCGACGCATGGGCGTGCGCACTCACTTCTATCAAATGCCCCGCGACATGTGGGTGCGCATTCTGGGCACGGAAGACCGCCGCATCGCGGGGCTGCGCGCCCTCGCCGACGAGGGGCTCGCAGTCATGCCCGCCACGCGCCACGACCGCATCACGTCGCTCGAGCAGATGGTGCGGTTCTTCGAGCACGAATGGCCGCTGCTGACTGAGCGGCTCGAGGAGTTTCTCAGGAAGGAGGGGTCATGACCGCGACCCCCGCAATCGAGGTAGACCGCCTCACCAAGACATTCGGGCCGTTCACGGCCGTGGACGACGTCAGCTTCGAGATCCATCCCGGCGAGATCTTTGGCTTCCTCGGCCCCAACGGCGCCGGCAAGTCCACCACCATCCGTGCGCTCATGGACCTCATTCGGCCAACCGCTGGGTCCTGCCGCGTGTTCGGCCTCGACAGCAGGCGCGACGCCGTCGAGATTCACCGGCGCATCGGATTCCTCCCCTCCGACCTCGCGCTATGGCCAAACCTCACCGGGCGCCAGAGCGTCGAGTACCTGGGCCACCTGCGCGGCAGCGTGGACTGGGCGCGCGTCGACTCGCTGTGCGAGCGTTTGGACGCCGACCTGACGCGCAAGGTCGGCGAGTACTCGTCTGGCAACCGCCAGAAGCTCGGGATCGTGCTCGCCTTCATGCACTCCCCGGAGGCCGTCATCCTGGACGAGCCCATCACCGGCCTGGACCCGCTGGTCCAGCTCGAGTTCCACACGCTGCTGCGCGAGATGGCCGATGCGGGGGGCACGGTTTTTCTTTCGTCCCACACCATCAGCGAGGTCGAGCGGGTAGCGGACCGGGTGGGGTTCATCCGGCGCGGCCACCTGATCGCCGTCGAGCACATGGCGCAACTCCAGGACAAGGCGCTGCGGCGCATCACGCTCGAGTTCGGCAACGCCGTACCTGCGGGAGCGTTCGAGGGCGTCGCCGGCGTACACGGGGTGAGCGTCGACGGCCACACCGTCACGGCCCAATACGAGGGCTCGATGGCGCCGCTGCTCGCGGTCGCCACGCAGCACGAGGTACTGTCCGTGTCCTCCGCGAGCGTCGACCTCGACGAGATCTTCCTCGAGTTCTACCGCGATGAGGTCGAAGCCGCGGGCGACGATCCCGGTGACGGGCAAGCACCGTGATGCTGCGCGCCGTCTACCTCAAGTCCATCCGCGACCGGTGGCTAGGCGCCGCCATCGCCGTGGCCTCGCTGTTCGCGATCGCCTGGATGGGCATGTGGGCATACGCGGACATGGGCGTCGAAGTCGCGACCTTCATCGAGCAGATGCCTCCCGCGTACCTGTCGCTGCTGGGCCTCACGAGCGACTCCGGAGCCGCGGGGCTGATGCTCAGCAACATGTTCAATTTCCTGGGGCCGTTCGTGATCGCGGGTTTGGGTGTCTCCATGGGCGCGGCCGCGATAGCGGGCGAGGAGTCGGCGGGCACCATGAACGTGCTCGGCACGACGCCGCGCAGCCGTTCGCGACTGCTCCGCTCCAAGGCCCTCGCCGCCGCCACGATCGTCGCGGGAGCGGGAGTCGCGGCATCCGCGTCCTACGCCGCGGCGGCCTCGCTCGCCGGCACGGAGATTGGTGCGCTGGACCTGGCCGCCGCGACGGTGCACCTGCTGGTGGTGTGCCTGCTGTTCGCCGCCCTCGCCCTCGCCATCGGAGCGTGGACGGGAAACCGTGCCCTCGCATCGGGCGCCGGGGTGGGCCTGCTCGTACTGTCCTTCCTGGTAGCGGGACTGTTGCCGCTGTTCGAGGGCCTCGGGGAATGGGCTAAGGCGTCTCCCTGGTACTGGATCAGCGGACCCCAGCCCATGGTGACCGGGGTCGATTGGCCGCCGTTGCTGTGGCTGATCGCTGCGACCTCGGCGCTGGCCGCCGCCGCGTGGTGGGGGCTGAACCGCCGAGACCTGGGCGCGGGGGCGATCCGCGCGCCGATGCTCGACCGGCTGCGGGAGGACCCGCGGCTGGGGAGGGTGGTCGGCCTGCTCGCGGGCCGTGGGTCCACGCGGGGGATCGCTACCAAGGCGGTGACTGACCTGCGTCCCTACCTGGTGGTCGCGGGTGGCGGCGTCGTGTTCATGGCGGTGGTCTTGGGGCCGATGTTTAGCGCGATCAGCGGAGACATCGGTGGCGTGGTCGAGGCGATGCCGGAGTCGATCCTCGCGATGGTGGGTTTCGCGGATTTCTCCACCCCCGAGGGCTGGTACTTCGGAGAGGTGATGAGCATCGTCGCGCCCGTGGCGGCCGCGGTGATCGGCATCAACGCCGGCGC
>JBKBNW010000176.1:0-4254 GCA_046295115.1 Demequina sp. | reverse complement strand
AGACCCCGGTCGAGCTGGCGCTCCCCGACGAACCGACGCCCGCATCGGCCGTTTCCCAGGCTGCGATGGAGGATCCCCCGACCGCGGCGCACGCGCGGGACGGTGCCAACGCCGTCGCACCCGGCGGGGTGGACCCCCGCCCGCTACCCGTCGACCTCGCGTCGCTGATGGCATCCGAGCCGTCACCGCTGTGGACCCTGACACTGCCGGACGGCAACGAGTTGTTCGCCGCACCCTTGATCGTGGTCGGCCGCCGCCCCTGGCGGTCGGATCCGGCCGAGACCCAGACCTACTACGTGAAGGCGCCGTCGCCTCACCGCGAGATTTCCAGCAAGCACGTCGAGTTCACGGTGTCAGGGGGGCAGTTGCGCGCCCGCGACCTCAACTCGACCAACGGCACCGTGGTCGAGTCGCAAGGCCGCGCGCCGCGTCTGCTGCGGGACGGCCAAGACACGGCATTAGCCGTCGGGGACGTGCTGGACCTTGGCGAAGGTTTTCGCATTGTGGTGGGGTCCAAGCGGGGCGTTGATCACATGGCGGTACTCGCGCCACCAAACGTTGTGCACAATATGGCGTGGCCCAAGACTGACTGAGGGGGTGAGGGCATTGGCGCGACGCGCCGCGGCGCAGCCGCCTGTCCTTCCGGGGTACAGCTACATCAGGCCCCTCGGATCGGGAGGCTTCGCCGATGTGTTCCTCTACGAACAGGACATGCCGCGTCGTGTAGTCGCGGTGAAGGTGCTGGTCGACGACGCCGTCAATCCCGATGTGCTGCGGACCTTCAACGCCGAGACTGACATCCTCGCGCGGCTGAGCGCCCACCCGTCCATCGTGACCATTCACCAGGCGTCGATCTCTGCCGACGGGCGCCCGTACTTCGTGATGGAGTACTGCCCCGACGGCATGGGCACCCGTTACAAGAAGGCACCGCTCGAGGTGCCAGAGGTGCTCGACGTCGGGGTGCGGGTGGCGGCCGCACTCGAGACCGCGCACCGCACCGGCTTGCTCCACCGCGACATCAAGCCTTCCAACGTGCTTCTCACCTCAATGGGGGCCCCGGCCCTCGCGGACTTTGGCATCGCGGCCGCGATCTCGCGCAGCGACGAGGCCCCCGAGGTCTTCGCGATGTCCATCCCTTGGAGCGCCCCCGAGGTGCTCCAAGGGGACGTCACCGGGTCGATCGCGTCAGAGGTGTGGAGTCTGGGGGCGACGCTGTACACCCTGCTCGCGGGTCGCGCCCCGTTCGAACTTCCCTCGGGTGAGCGAATCCCCCGTGATCAACTCCAGGCCCGCATCCTCAGGTCCAAGTACGTGCCCACTGGCCGCGAGGACCTCGGCGAGCGCCTCGAGAAGGCACTCGTGCGCGCCCACCAGAAGAAGCCCGGCGATCGGTTCGAGTCGATGACCGCGTTCGCCGACGAGTTGCGGTGGGCGCAGTACGAGCTGGGGCTCCCCCCCACCGCCTTCGACGTCGTCGACTCGTCGTGGGCGAGCGCGGCCGTGCCGGTGGACTTCGACCAGGAGTCCTCACGCGGGCCCGTGATCTCGACAGTCAACCGGGACTCGCGCCGCGCCGAGCGCGCGAAGGCCCTCGCATCGGCGCAGCGCATCCAGGCCGAGCGCGCCACCGAGTCCCCGGCCCGTCGATCGTCGGTCAAGGCCGGCGCTATCGGGGTCGCGGTCGGCGCCGTCGGCGTCGCGACGCTCACCCTTGCCGCGCTGTTCGCGACGGGGGTGCTCTAGGTGGCGGATCCGACGGCGGCCGCGCCGCGCCGCGGCCCCGTGCTGTGGTCCACGGCCGCCGTCGTGCTCACTGCCACAGTCATCACCGGGGCGATTCTCGCGGACGGCTACGACGAGCAGGAGGTCCCGCGCCTTGCGACAGACGTCTGGGTGACCAGGGACGACGGCCGCTACGCCCGTGTCAACACCGAACTGGGCGAGCTCGAGCAGGTGAAGACGGTGGCGGAGCCCGCGGGCGTGGTGCAGTCAGGCTCCGCGAGTGTGGTCTTCACCCACGGATTCGCGCAGGGCTGGCCCGTGGACCCGGCGTTCCCTCTCGAGCTGGTGGGGGGAGACGCCGAGGCGGCCTCACCCGCCTCGGCACTCGCTGGCCCGACCCCGTCCGGCACCGAACAGGTCGTAGCGGCGGGCGACCTGATCGCCTATCGGACCTCGCTGGGCGAGGTGCATCTGGGCACCTATCCGGCGCAGGGCTCCGCGATGCCGATGGGGTCGCTCTTGGACCCGTACGCCGAGGCCGAGGTAGCCGAGGGGGACGAGCCGCCGCGGTACGTCGCTGACGCGGTCGCTGTCGACCCCGCCGGGACCGTCGTCATCTACTCGGACGCCGAGCAGGCGGTCCGTGAGTACGACGCGAACCGCGCCGTCTGGGTCGGCGAGGCCGTGCCGGTCTCCCCTGCCCCCGCCGACGACGCCGAGCTGTCGCTGACAATCGCGAACGGTCGCTGGGCGATGCTGGACAGCGCAAACGGGAGCATGTGGGCCGCGGGCCTCGAGACGGAACTGATGCTCGAGCTCGGCGCGGACCCCGTGCTTCAGGCGACGGCGTCCGAGGACGATGCGGTGCTCGTCGCAGACGCCGACGGGCTACTCCGTGTCGACCTCCTGGGCGGCGGGTCGGACCGCGTGGCCGAGGCGAGCGGCACCCCGGCCGCACCAGTGGTGGTCGACGGCGCGGCGTATGCCGCGTGGGTCGACACCGCGAGCGCGACGCTGTGGGATGCCCAGGCAGGCGAACTAGTGGCTCTCGACGTAGAGGCGGATGTGCTCGCCGATGTCCAGGCCCTGGCACCCGTGTTCCGGACCAACGGCGATAGGGCCGTCCTGACCGAGGTCGCGACGGGCTCGATCTGGACGGTTCCCGACGGGAGGCTGCTCCCGGCCAGCGCGTGGGACTCGGTGGAGGACACGGACGAGGTGATCGGCGAACAGGCGGTCGAGGACATCGTCGAGCAGGAACCGCCAGTCGCCGTCGACGACGCGTTCGGGGTGCGCGCCGGCGCCGTGGTGTCCCTGCCGGTGCTCTACAACGACCACGACCCCAACAGCAAGGACGTCCTCACGATCGACCCGGCCAGCGTCTCTGCTCTGGCCGATCCCGACCTGGGCGAGATCAGCCTGGTGTCGCAGGACCAAGAGGCGGTGATCCGGGTGCGCGCCCCCAGCGGCACCACGACCTTCACCTATGCGGTCACGGACGGCCACGCCATTTCGGATCCCGCCACCGTCACCCTCACCGTGGTCCCGGATCACGAGAACTCTGCGCCGGTGTGGTGCGGCGTGGAGGCGTGTACGCAAGAGTGGCCGCGGCCCCAGGTCGCGCCCGGCGGCTACACGGAGCTGTCGGTGCTGCGCGGGTGGGTCGACCCCGAGGGCGACCCGATCGTGCTCTTCGACGCGCGGGCCGACGATCCCGCTGCGCCCGTCACCGTGGTCCCGACCGATGACGGTCGGGTCGCCATACGGCACCTGGACCCCAACGCCGGCGACGCGGTCATTCCCATCACCGTCACTGTCACCGACTCCTACGGCGAGCACGCGACACGCACCCTCGAACTGCAGGTGACGAGTGCCCCCACCCTCGACGTCCGGCCGGTCGCGGTGACCGGGGTGGTGGCGGAGCCGCGCCAGGTAGACATCGCCGACCACGTCACCGGCGGGTCAGGGTCCTATCGACTCGTGGACGCGGTGCTGTCGCAATCGACCGAGGACATTGCGCTCTCACCCATCCCCGCGAGCGGGATCGTCGAGTTGACGGCGCGAGCGCCCGGCCGTTTCAACGCGACGTACACAGTCGAGGACACCGTCACCGGCGCGCAGTCATCGGCCACGCTGCGTTACTCCGTGTCCGAGGATCCTCGCCCCATCTCCGTGCCGCCGCTCACCACGTTCGTGCGAGCGCAAGAGGACGCGACCGTTGATGTGCTGGCATCGACCCAGAACACCACCGGACGAGTTCTCATGATCGCCGAGGCGACCAGCGCGGATCCCCAACTAAGCGTCAGCGTGGTCGGAGCATCCTACGTCCGAGTGAGCGGCACCACCGAGACCGGTGAACCAGGCCTGGTCGGCACCGCCGACGTCGTGGTCGCGGACGGGGCTGGCAACACCGCGTCGACCCAGTTGACGGTCTTCCTGCTTCCGCCGGCAGACGGCCTCGGCCCGATCGCGATGCCTGACAACATCTCGGTGCGTGCGGGCAGTCAGGTCGACATCCCGGTCCTCGACAAC
>JBKBNW010000175.1:0-4269 GCA_046295115.1 Demequina sp. | reverse complement strand
GGTCGATCAGCGGTACGGTCGCGTATTACCATGCGGTCATGTCACGAGACTAACGCGCCTGGCGCGCAACGGTTCGGGCACGTGGCGCGTTGAGCATGGGACGCGTGTGCCTCGCACGCGGGACGTAAGGTTGGTCTATGGGAATCCTCTCTTCGAGTCGAGCGCGCCGTGACGGCCAGGTCACCCTGGTCCAGTTGCTGTCAGCGCTCCTCATGTTTGTCGCGTTCTCGGTAATCGGCGGATTCCTGCTCGCCGGTATCGCGCTCCCCGTCGCCACCGTTGCCGGCTCCGCCGCCAGTGGGTCTGCCGAGTTGTTCGAGGACCTTCCCGACGACCTCGCCAACCCGCGCCTGCCGCAGCAGTCCAACATCTATGCGCGGGACGGCGAGACCCTGCTCGCGACCTTCTACTCGCAGAACCGTGTGGTGGTGCCGCTCGAAGAGATCTCGCCGTGGATCCAGAAGGCCGTCGTGGCCGTCGAGGACAAGCGGTTCTGGGAGCACAACGGCGTCGACGGCGAGGGTTTGATGCGCGCCGTGTATGTGAACCTCACCACGCCCGATTCGCCCGGTGCCTCGACGCTCACGCAGCAGCTCGTCAAGAACACCTTGCTCCAGGCGGCGCTCAACGAGGACGACGATGAGGTGCGGGAGGCGGCGCTCAACGAGGCGACCGAGGTATCGATGTCGCGCAAGATCCGGGAGTGGCGACTCGCGCTTGCGTTCGAGGAGAACCTCAACACTCGTCTCGGCTCCGAGTGCACCGGCGCCGATCCTGCCGTGGACTGCGGCAAGGAAGAGGTGCTTCAGCAGTACCTCAACATCGCGCAGTTCGGTAGCAACATCTACGGCGTCGAAGCCGCGGCCCAGTACTACTTCTCCAAGCCCGCCGCCGAGGTCACGGCCATCGAGGCTGCCACGATCGCAGGGATCACGCAGAACCCGTCCCGGTGGGATCCCACCCGTGTCTTCGACGGCGACGACGGCCCGGTGGACAACTACGGCACGGCCAAGATCCGCCGCGACAACGTGCTGGGCGTCATGTGGGAACAGGACATGATTACCGAGGCGGAGTTCGACCAGTTCGTCGCGACCCCGGTCGAGGAGACGCTCAACGTCTCACAGCCCAAGTTCTCGTGTGCGGCCGCTGAGGACGCCCCGTTCTTCTGCGACTACGTCACGAAGGTGATTCGGTACGACGAGGTGTTCAACGCTGACGGCGCATCGGGCTACGACCTGCTGCTCACCGGCGGGTTGAAGATCGTCACAACGCTCGACGTCAGAAAGCAGCGGATCGCGAACGAGGAACTGCGCAACACCCTGCCCGCGGACGATCAGTCCGGTTTCGCAATGGCGATGGTCGCACTCGACCCGACTAATGGCCAGATTCTCTCCATGGCGCAGAACCGGGACTTCGACCCGGCCGCAGAGGCCCCTAACTCGACGTCCATCAATTACGCGGTGGACCGCAAGATGGGCGGATCCCGCGGCTTCTCCCCGGGATCAACGTTCAAGCCGGTCATCCTGGCGGAGTGGCTGAACTCGGGCTACTCGTTGCGCCAGGTCGTGCCCGGCGGCATTCGTGAGTACGACGACGGCGACTGGGCAGACTCGTGCAACGGCCCTGTGTTGTTCAACCCGCCGTGGAAGCCGGGCAACGTGGGTAACACGGGCGCGAACTCTCAGTCGGTGCTGCAGGCGACGGCCAACTCCGTCAATACCGCTTACGCCTCGATGGCGAGCCAGCTGGATCTGTGCGATGTCGCCTCGATGGCCGAGAAGCTCGGCTTCGAGCGCGCGGATGGACAGCCGTTCGAGCTGATTCCTTCCGCCGTGCTCGGGACTCAGAATGCGTCCCCGCTGAGCATGGCCGAGGTGATGCAGACCTTCGCGAACGAGGGCATTCACTGCGAGCCGATCGCGATCCTGTCGATCGCTCGACCGGACGGCAGTGAGGTGCCGGTGCCTCAGGAGGAGTGCCGCCAGGCCATTGACGCCGAGGTGGCGAACGGGGTCTCGTACGCCCTCGAAGAAGTGATGACCGACGGGTCCGGGCGGTTCCAGCAACTCAGCGGCCGCCCCTCGGCGGGCAAGACGGGAACGTCCCAGAAGAACGCCCACACCTGGTTCGCGGGGTACACCCCGCAGCTCGTGTCCGTGGTGTGGCTGGGACACCCGGACCGTGACGTGCCGCAGCAGAACATGACCATCGGCGGCCAATGGGAGCGCTACTTCTACGGCTCGACCCTCGCGCTGCCCACATGGAAGGCGTTCATGGACCGCGCCCTCGACGGCGCGGAGGTGCTCGGGTTCCCCGAGGTGTCCTCCGACATGCTGAACGGCGTGCCGGTACGCGTGCCTGACGTGCGTGGCCGGACCGAGAGTTCGGCACGCTTCATGGCGAATGATGCCGGGTTCCTCTTCCAGGTGTCGGACCAGCGAGTGTTCTCCAACCAGTTCCCGGCTGGATCCGTCGCCGCGCAGTCCCCCACGGCTGGCAGCACGATGACCCCCGGCGGCACTCTTACCGTCTACCTCGCCACGGACTCCTACCCCAGCTGGTGGTACAACTGGCCGGATGGTTGGGACCGCAGTACCCCGCCAGGGGATTATTGGGGCTCCACGTGGCCGCCTTCCGAGTTCTCATCGAACCCCCCCAGCGGCTGGGTTCGCCAGTGCACCGACGGCGACGTCTTCAATGAGGACACCAACCAGCCGTGCCCCGGGTTTGACGAGAACGGTCAGCCGATCCGCGACAACCCCGGCGGCGGCGGCGGTGGCGGTGGCGGTGGCGGCGGCGGCGGCAACGGCCGTGGCAACGACTGAGTGACTCGATGAACACTTGGGTCAAAGCCGCCGGAGCGGTCGCGTCTGTTGGCGCCGGGGTACTGGCGTGGAGCCTTGTCGAGGCTCGCTCGTATGTGGTGAGACAGGTGGCCGCCCCGGTCCTCGAGCCGGGTGCGCGCCCGCTGCGCATCTTGCACCTGTCCGATCTCCACCTGACACCGGACAACGCGCATCGGGCGGCGTGGGTGCGTTCGCTCGCTCGGTTCCGCCCCGACCTGGTGGTGGACACCGGGGATAACCTGGCCCACGAGGATGCCGTGCCGGTGGCGTTGCACGCCCTGGAGCCCCTGCTCAAGTTCCCTGGCGTGTTCGTGCACGGCTCGAACGACTACTTTGCCCCGCGGCCCAAGAACCCGCTGAATTACCTTCGTCGGCCCACGACCGTGCAGGACGGAACGTCGGCCCTGGACACGGCGGCGCTGACGGCCGGTCTTACCGGTGCTGGTTGGCTGGACCTGAACAACGCTCGCGGCGAGCTGGAGATCGGCGGCCAGCGAGTCACGTTCGTGGGGATGGACGACGCACACCTGCGCAGGGATTCCCTCCCGGCGACGGCTGAGGATACCG
The DNA here is from genome assembly GCA_046295115.1 of Demequina sp. Classification (GTDB taxonomy): domain Bacteria; phylum Actinomycetota; class Actinomycetes; order Actinomycetales; family Demequinaceae; genus Demequina. Next base: position 856 of record JBKBNW010000175.1, on the reverse strand, counting down.
GCGACCTACGCATCGGCGTCACGCACGCCCCGTACGTACGCGCGCTCGACGCACTGCGCGGAGACGGCGCAGCGGTCATTCTGGCGGGGCACACGCACGGTGGTCAGGTCACCGTTCCGGGCTACGGCGCGCTCGTGACCAATTGCGACCTCGACACCTCCCGTGCGAGTGGCCTGCATGGCTGGCCGGGGCCACGGCCCGATGCGCCGGGGGGCTCCGACAGCACCTGGCTGCACGTCTCGGCAGGAGTGGGAACCTCGCCCTACACACCTGTGCGGCTGGCGTGCCGACCCGAGGTCACGTTGCTCACGCTGATGCCGCGGGGGCGATGACGGCCGGTTAGGTTGGGGGCCCGCGCATCAGGTATCCTGGCACGGCTGAAAAATCGGGGTGTGGCGCAGCTTGGTAGCGCGCGTCGTTCGGGACGACGAGGCCGCAGGTTCAAATCCTGTCACCCCGACGCTTGTGATGTCTCAGGACATCGTTGACAAAAGGTCTCTCCTTCGGGAGGGGCCTTTTGTTGTTTCTTGGCTTGGCCGGCGCGGGCACCTGCTGGATCCGCGACAGTGAGCGACCACTGGGACGCTAAGGCGGGGGACCTGGGTGGGGCTCGCCGTGTCGGGTAGCCTGAGTGCGCGCATGCAGCGCCGCGGACGGACAGTGGGGAAGGAGGCCAGCCATGGACGATGAACCGAGTCCGAGGCTGAGTCACTCGCGTCCCGCTGTGGTCTTCACCCGCTAGCCACCGCGCGAGTCGCTCAGCCCCCACCGCCCCATTGACGTTTCCCGAGTACTGCTGCTCGGCGTCCTGGCCAGCGAGAACAGGCCAGCGGCGCATGATGCCGGCGGAAACGTC
>JBKBNW010000174.1:0-4297 GCA_046295115.1 Demequina sp. | reverse complement strand
ATCGGTTGCGGCGCGAGAAGCTGTGGCGGCGCGTTGCTCCTGGTCAGGCCGTGCGCGACGAGCAGCCCGACGCCACCGAGCGCATTCATGCGGCCGATGCGGTGGGCAGGGCCCTCGGCGCGCTCAGTCCGCGCCAACGCACCGCCGTGGTGCTGCTCTTCTACGACGACCTCACTGTGGCGGACGTCGCGCACGAGATGGGGCTCGCGGTCGGGACCGTGAAGCGGTACCTGTCGGATGCCCTCGACCGGCTCGCGGCCGAGGTGGGTGATGACGCGACCTTCGACGTGGAACGCGTCGCGGTCGTGGACACGGAGGGTCGGTCATGAATCTTCACGACGAGCTGGGAAGGCATGGGGCCGATGCGGCGGCTGAGTCCGCGCGGCGCCTGGGTTCGAGCGAGGTGCGTTCGGCGCTGGGGGCGCGGGTGCGCCGCGGTCGGCGCCGGCGCGCGGTCGGCGGGGGTGTGGGGGCCGTGGCCGGGGTCGCGCTGGTCGCGGCGGGGGTGTGGAGCGTTCTGCCAGGGGTGTCGCCGGACCTGGGCCCCGCTGGGCCCTCTGTGCGCGGCGGCGTGACGTATGAGGTGGATGAGACTGCGCCTATCGAGAAGGTGTTGCCGGTCGATCTGCGCATGCCGCGCGAGCTGCAATGCGGCGTGGTAGTCCAGCTGGACGAGGGGGTCACGGTGCACGAGCCGTCGGTGGTGGACGCGGGGTTCGCGATCTCTGCCGCGGCCGAACTGGTGGCCGATGATGGGTCACGCTATGCGGACCCCACCTCGGTGTGGGCGGGGTATGAGGTTCATCAGTTCGTCTACCAGGCGAGTGCCGCGGACCTCTCGGGGGTGCAGTGGTACACGATGCCGATGCTGTTGCAGCGCGGCGAGATCGTGGGGCTCGGCATCGCCACCGGCGGTGCAGGCAGCGGCGCCATGTCGATGTCCGGGCCGGAAGAGGCGGCGACGCCGCTGCCCGGATCCTGCTTGGAGGACCAACTCGAGGGGCTGGGTGATGGGGGGTACGAGCCAGTGCTGGTGGCGCAGTTGTGGTCCTTGTCGCTGGCCGAGCCGCTCGCGACCGTGGTGTTCAGCGCGGGTGACGTGGAGTACACGGGTCTCGGCGAGGCGGTCCCAGACCCGGACCCGGCAAGCCTTCCCGCGCTAGGCACGGATGATTACCTGGCGGGTACCGCGAGTGTCCGAGAGTGGTCCGGTGGGTTGAGTTGTGGCCCAGTTCTGGACGGGGTCGGGGAAGGTGCCGACCAGGGGGCCGTCGTGCAAGACCCCGGTCCGGTGCCGCCGGTGCCGAGTTGGATTGAGACGGGGCGCCTGTACGGCTGGGGGGATGACGTGCTCGTCGGCGGGTATCCGATTCCGCTGGCGACATTCGGTGAGGCGTGGACGGACACGATTGCCGACCGCCTGCCCGTCGGGTCCGACAGCGCTGCACGGTTGGTGCTGTCCTCGGACGGCGACTACTGGGTCTTCGACGCACGATGGTCGGAGCGGGGCGATCCCGAGAACGACGCACCGGGATGGTTCCTGGAACTGAGCCAGGTGTGGGACTGCGGCCACCCCGACATGATCGGCAAAGGAACCTACACGGCGCAGGTGCTCTACGAGAGCGTGGATGGAGAGCGGATAGTGGACCTCACCCCCGTCACTGTCGTGCGGGGCGTCCCGTCGCTGCCCGAGATCGACGCGCAGGGCTGAGCGGGACCCGGCCCGCGCATCGGCCGCCCTCACCCCTTTAACTACGAACCACTTTGGCGGGCGACACTCCGCACCCGGCCATAGCATCGGCCGGGTGCGGCGGCGTGTCGCGCGAGAAGTGGTTCGTAGTGAAAGCGGGCTGACCGGAGAAAGTCGCCCCCCACCTTCCGAGGCCCCTCAACCGTCTCTATGGTGTGAGGGACATGAGTAGGCCGGACATCGCCGAGGTGGTCGCGGACGTGTACCGCGAGGCCGGGTCGCGCTTGGCCGCCTACGGCTACGTGCTCACCGGCTCGCATCACGGCGCCGAGGAGCTGGTCCAGGCGGCGCTCGTCAAGACCCTGGTCAAGAGGCGCCGGCTCGACGACCACCGCGCGATCGAGGGCTATGTCCGCGCGACCATGCGCACCATTCACATCGACGGGATCCGCCGCGACGCGACGTGGCGGCGGCTGGTGCCCAAGGTCGCCGCCCAGCCCTCGCCCGAGCCCTCGGCCGATGTGGACGAGCACGACGAGATTACCCGCGTGCTCGCGGCCCTTCCACCGCGCGTCCGCACCGCCGTCGCGCTGCGGTTCTACGACGACCTCACGGTCGCGGACATCGCGGTCGCCATGCACCTGAGCGACGGCACCGTAAAGAAGTACCTGGCAGACGGGCGGCAGCGGCTGGCCCCTGTGCTGGGTGTGAGCGACGAGGACCCGGAGCGGCTGCCCGTTGTCGAGAGGAGAGGGCCATGAACGACTTCCACGACGCGCTGCGGCACGAGGCCCACAAGCACGGCGAGGCGGTCGCGGCAGCGCTTGCGGCCGATGCGGTCGTCGCCTCGAGCGTCCGCGGCATCGTGCGCGGTCGGCGGCGCCGGGCGACGGCGCAGGCCGGGGCGGGCGTGCTGGGCGCGACGGCGATCGGGTTGGCGGCTTGGCTGGCAGTGCCGTTCTTGGGCGCGGGGGAGACTGAGCCGGCGTCCGCGGGCGACCCGAGCTCAGGCCCAGCGCCGTCGGGGGACCACACGTATCGGGCGTTCGTGGTCCCGCCGCCGGAGCCGGGATGCTCGCCGCTGGCGGATCAGCTCGCGGCCGGCCTGCCGAGCACGCAGAGCGTGGAGTTCCCCGTGGAGGTGCCCGGCGTGACCCAGCCGCTGACCGGCGAGCTGTGGGGGGCCGAGCCCGTTCTCGTCCTTCCGCCCGGAGAGGAGCCCTGGTACTTGGGGCTCGACGCGTGGGTGGTCGCGGCGGACGTGAGCGACGGCATCCCCGACCCGCACCTCACATGGACCTCGCTGAGCGTGGGCGGCTGGGCGCTCTCGCCAGGGGGCGACGACTCCTTGCGCGACCCCGAATGCGCCTACAACCAGCCGATCCCTGACCTCGAGGGTGCGGTGTACCTCGTCATCGAAGGGGTCGATCCCGACGCGCTCGAGCAGGCGGCGCCGGGCATCGAATGGGCGTACGAGGCGGCTGAGCTCCACACCTGGGTCTACCTGGGCGAGGCCAACTAGGCGTGCGGGAGAGGGGTCAGCCGCCGCGCCTCGCGGTCGCGCGGGCCGCGCGCACCAGTTGCCAGCCCAGCCAGATCAGCCAGCCGGGCATCACCACCATGGTCAGCGCGCGCTGCCACCAGCCGTAGCCGTCGCCCACGGCATCGGGCCAGACGGACAAGGTGACCAGCAGCGCGAGGGTGGTCAGCCCCAATACCAGGTGCGCCACCGCGAGGCCGTGTAGTCGCGTGCCGCGCAGCACGATCGCCGCCGCGATGCCGAACACCACCAGTGCGCTTAACGCCACCAGGCTGCCCGCCTCGTGGAATACGTCCTCGGGGGTGGGGTCGGAGGTCGCGCCGAACTCGTCGCTGCGCCACATCCCCGCGACGATCAGTCCGGCGCCGACGATCATCAGCAGGGTCCGCAGCAGTGCCGCTCCACGGCTGTCGCGCAGGGCGCGCCGCAACGAGATGGATGCGGCCATCCAGCCAAAGCCGAACACGATGAACGCCGCCTGCATGAGCCATTCGTAGTCACCGCGCCCGTAGTGGCCCACGCGGCTGCAACACGGGTCGAGATCGCTGCGGATCAGGTGAAAGGCCAGCGTGACGAGCAGCCAGAAGAGCGAGGCGTAGATCGCGCCCAGTCCGAGGGCGGAGGCCGACAGCGGCACGCGCGTGGTTGCCCTCGTCGTACCCGGACCCGCGTCGTTGCTGGTCATCTCAGCCCCCTCTCACGAGGTCGTGCCTGATACCTCCGACGCTACTCCACGCGCCTCGCATGCGCCCGATGCGCGCCGGTCACCTCGGGTGCGCCGGTCACCTCGGGTGCGCCGGTCACCTGGGGTGTGTGGCGTGGGGCGTGTGGCGGGCCAGGCGCCACCCGATCGCCGCCAGCGCACCGGGGATCACCACCGCGGCGAGCAGGCGCTGCCACCACCCGAACCCGCCGCCGACGACGGCCGGCCACGCGTTGAAGGTGACGAACAGCGTCAGGGTCACGAACCCGAAGGCCAGCGACGGCGCCGCCCAGTCGGCCCATGCATCGGCCCTGCGCAGCGTCCACCACCCCACAAAGCCGATGGCGATGAAGCACAGGAAGGC
>JBKBNW010000173.1:0-4311 GCA_046295115.1 Demequina sp. | reverse complement strand
GAAGAGAGACCAACGTTGACGCCCCCCACTAGCCAGAGCAAGTCCGAGCGCGCCTATGAGTGGATCAAGGAGCGCATCGCCAAGCAGGAGTTCACTCCCGGGTACCGCCTGGTGCTGGGCGCCATAGCCGCGGAGCTCGACATGAGTGTCGTGCCGGTGCGCGAGGCGGTGCGCCAACTCGAGGCGGAGCGCGTCGTGACGTTCGAACGCAACGTCGGTGCCCGGGTGGCGATGGTGGACGATGCACAGTACCGGCACTCGATGCAGGCGATCAGCATCGTCGAGTCGGCCGCCACCGCCCTCGCGGCCCGCAGCCTGACCGAGGACGACATCAGGCGCGCGCGGAACGTCAACGAAGTGATGATGCACAGTCTCGAGCGGTTCGACCCGCGCACCTTCAGCGCGCTCAACCAGGAGTTCCACCACCTCCTGTACTCAAAGTGCCCCAACCCCCGGCTCACCGAGATGGTGGACGCGGAGTGGGCGCGGCTCAGCCATCTGCGCGACTCGATCTTCGCGTTCGTGCCCGGCCGCGCGCAGGAGTCGGTGCGCGAGCACGAGGAGATCGTGCGACTGATCGAGGTGGGTGCCAGGCTCGACGAGATCGAGCAGGCCGTCAGGCGCCACCGCACGGGCACGCTCGCGGCCTTCCTCATACACGAGCACCCCGACCAGACGCTCGGCCTGCCCGTCGAGAGCCCGTGAGGGCAGGCGCTCTCTCTCCCCATGATCAGCACCGACCGCGGGCGTCCCCGTCCCCCCGACCAAGGAGCACCGATGCTTCCCGACAAGACCATCGCCGCGATCGCCGAGGAACTCGCCGAGGCCCACCGAACGCGCGGGGTCATTCGCCGGATCACGTCGCGCCACCCGGAAGCCACCGTCGAGGACTCCTACGCGATCCAGGGCGTATGGCGGGATCGAAGCATGGCCGCCGGCCGCCGTCTCGTGGGCCGGAAGATCGGCCTCACCTCCAAGGCGATGCAGCAGGCGACGGGTATTGCCGAGCCCGACTACGGCGTAATCTTCGACGACACGGTGTACGAGAGCGGCTCCGCGGTGGACTTCGACGGGTTCTCGAACGTCCGCATCGAGGTCGAGCTGGCCTTCGTGCTCGGCAAGCCTCTCGAGGGTCCGCACTGCAGCCTGTTCGACGTGCTGCGGGCGACCGAGTATGTGACGCCCGCACTGGAGATCCTCAACTCCCACATCGAGCTCGAGGGACGCACCATCGTCGACACGATCGCCGACAACGCGGCGTACGGGGGCCTGGTGCTCGGAGGCCGGCCCGTGCGGCCGCACGACGTGGACCTGCGGTGGGTCGGCGCGCTGCTGTATCGCAACGAGACTATCGAGGAGACCGGCGTCGCGGCCGGGGTGCTCGGCAACCCTGCCAACGGAGTCGCGTGGCTGGCCAACAAGCTCCACCAGCACGGCGACCGGCTCGAGGCCGGGGAGATCATTCTCGCCGGCTCCTTCACTCGCCCCATGTGGGTCGAGCGCGGCGACGCAGTGCTGTGCGACTACGGGCCACTCGGCACCGTGTCCTGCAGCTTTCAGTAGTTCGCTGATCGCGGGCGTCGCTCCACTTCTGCACACGCTCGGTGCTGATCTGACGGGTGGGGCCCATGAGGTGTACCGCCTGCCCCATGGGCCCCACCCGTCACCGCCGTGTGCAGAGTCGGCGGGTGCGGCTAGATGGGCAGGTGGAACATCTCCTTGGCGTTCCTCCACAAGATCTTCTCGCGGTCCTCGTCGGAGACCTCGATCTCGTTCTTCAAGAACTCCACGCCCTGACTCATCCAGGAGTAGAAGACCGGGAACGACGAGCCGAACATGTAGTGGTCCGCGCCGTTGATCTTGAGCGCCGCTTCCACCTGCTCCTTGCCCCACGAGTGCGGGTGCGTCATGTCGAAGAAGATGTTGTTCTCAAGGTAGCGCTGGATCGCGTCGCCGCCGGTGGAGTCGAGGCGGTTCATCGCCTCCTTCTTCACCGTCTTGTGCGGCGTTAGCAGCGCGGTGTTGGCGAACCAATTGCCGCCGAACATGGTGTGGGTGAACTTGAGATTCGGGTACTTCTCGAACATGCCCGAGAACAGCTCGCGCCCCACCGCCGTCGCCTGGTCGACAATGCGCCCGTACTCACGGCGCAGGTTCGTGTAGTCGATGACGGACTTCCACTCGACGGGCAGCGGCGTGTGGTGGACGATGACAGGGATGTTGAGGTCGTTGATCGCCGAGAGGTACGGCTCGAACGACTCGTCATCCAGGTAGAGCTGCCCGTAGTGGCACGCGAGCTGGACCGCGACCGCGCCGTTATCAATGCAGCGCTTGAGCTCGTCGATGTTCTCCTTGCCTCCCCACGGCGGGACACAGGCGGTGGAGAATAGCCGGCCCTCCGACTTCTTGACGATCTCGTGCGCGTTGTCGTTCACGATCTTGCAGGTGTCAAGCCGCAGCCACTCTTGCCACACCGGCACGCGCATGATGCCGTAGTCGACGCCCGCGTCGTCCATCGCCGCGAGCTTGGCGTCGACGGAGTAGTCGCCCTCGACGTAGTTGAGGTTCTGGTAGCCCTTGGGCTTCTCGAGGATGAGTTGCTTACGCCCGTCCTCCATCTCCGTGACGGTGGCGATCTCGCCGAACCCTCGCGGAGCGGTGCTGAGGAACCCGTTCAGGATCGTCTCGTTGGTGAAGAGGTCCTCGGGAAGGTGGTGGATGTTGATATCGACGACTGTCATGAGGGGAGTCCTTGATCTGGCTGAAGTGAGTGAGGTGCACTGCCAGCCCGCCCTTCACGCGCATTCGGGCGGGGCCGATGCGGGGGCGGGCCTCAGCGGGCGGGTGGCGCGAGCGAACGGCCCGGGTGGACGGCGCGGGCGAAGGGGCCGCGGACGGGAGCCACGGGGACGGGACGTCGGTGGGTCATGGTGGGCCTCCTCGTCGCATCATCGCGGTAGCCGCCCGTGTTTCGCGGTGCGGTCAGATCGTATGCGAAAGTGTACGTGAAGTGCGCAGTCGGATCAATGGCTGCCCCTCCACCTGGCCTACGTGGTACTCGCCGTGGCCTTCCGGGCGCCTGCGATACCGCACCGCGCTCGACGCTTGAAGGCACGTCACCCAGGCCGGACGATGCCGGACGGTCGCCGCGCACACCTCCTCGGCTATCGCACTTGAAATCGTATGCGATATGGAATACGGTCATCTCACGCTTCACGGCCAAGCGACGGCGCTAGGACACGACACTCGGCGGGCGAGGCCCGCCAGCGCTCGACGCCCCCGCCGCCCTGGTCCCCAGACAGCAGAGCGAAGGACGGAAAGGCCACCCGATGAGCGACGCCGCCACCCGCGACACCGCGCACCAGCACCGTGACATCGCCTACGTCCACGACGGCACCGAGATGCTCGGCTACCTCGTCGCCCCCGTCGAGGGCGAACCCCGCCCCGGGATCCTGCTGCTCCACGACGCCTTCGGCATCACCGACGACCTCAAAGACACCGCACGCCGGTACGCAGAGCTCGGCTACGACGTCTTCGCCGCCGACATATGGGGCGAGCGACGCACTCCGGCCGGCGGCGAGGAGATTGGCCCAATGATTGGCTCAATGGTCGGCGACCGCGCCCGCTGGATGGGGCGCATCGGCGCCGCGCACGAGGCCTTCGTGGCTCAGGGCGAGGTCGACGCCGCCGCGATCGTGGCCGTCGGCTACTGCTTTGGCGGGTCCTCCGGGCTCGAGTACCTGCGCCACGGCGGAGGCCTGCGAGGCGTCGCCAGCATCCACGGCGGTCTCGACCTGCTCGAGTACGACTGGCCCGAACAGCGCCCCGACGCCAGCGTGCTCGTGTGCACCGGCGCGGAGGACCCGATGGCCACCGCCGAGCACCGCGCCAGCCTCACTGCGGCACTGAGCAGCGCGCGCGTCGACTGGGAGATCGACCTCTACAGCGGCGCCAAGCACGCGTTCACCAACCCCAAGTCCGACCTGCCCGGCATGCCGCCGGGCGTCGGCTACCACCCGCGCGCGGCGGCCCGGGCGTGGGAGACCACCGTCCGATTCCTCGCCGAGACCCTGACCGGCACCCCGCCCAGGCCGAGCGCCCCACCCGCCTGACCCGTGCATCGGCCGCAACGTCGCCGCACCCACCGTCGCCCTCAATGAAGAGAGAACACCATGGACATCGCCATCATCGGAGCCGGGCCCGCGGGCCTCGCGACCGCCCTGCGCCTGCACCAGCAGGGCTTCTCGCCCACGATCTACGAGACCGTCAATGAACTCAAGCCGCTGGGCGTGGGCATTGACGTCAAGGTTT
>JBKBNW010000172.1:0-4374 GCA_046295115.1 Demequina sp. | reverse complement strand
CCGTGGGGGTGCGGGACCTCAGCGTGCGGACCGTCAGAGGCAGCGCCCATCTGGTCCGTCATTGATGGATGGGGACCAGATCAGAGCGCGTCGGCGCCGTGCTCGCCAGTGCGAACGCGAGCGACGTCGTCGACGGGAACGGTCCAGACCTTGCCGTCGCCGATCTTGCCGGTCTGCGCAGCCGAGACGATGGCCTCGGTCACGATGGCGGCGTCCGCGTCGTCGACGAGGACCTCCATGCGGGTCTTAGGCACCAGGTCCACGGTGTACTCGGCACCGCGGTAGACCTCGGTGTGACCCTTCTGGCGGCCGTAGCCGGCGGCCTCGGACACCGTCACGCCCTTGACGCCTGCGGCCTCGAGAGCTGCACGGACCTCGTCCACACGATGGGGCTGGATGATTGCAGTGACCAGCTTCATGGCTACTTCGCCTCCTCGTAAGCAGTCTCACCGTGCTCGACGAGGTCAATGCCGCTGACCTCAACCTCTTCGGGAACGCGGAAACCGATGGTGTACTTGATGGCCAGTCCGATGATCAGCGTAGCGATCGCGGCGTAGACCATGGTGATGACAGCAGCCAGGGTCTGGGCCCACAGGCCCTCGATCCCGCCGCCCGTGAACAGACCGTTCCACTCGCCGAACGTGTCGGTGCCGAACAGGCCGATGGCGAGCGTGCCCCACAGACCGGCGACCAGGTGGACGCCGACCACGTCGAGCGAGTCGTCGTAGTTGAACTTGAACTTGAGGCCCACGGCGAGCGACGAGAAGATACCTGCGAACACACCGATGAGCAGCGCGCCCCACGGGTCCACCGCGACAGCGGCGGGCGTGATGGCAACCAGTCCCGCGACGATGCCGGATGCGGCGCCGAGCGAAGTGGCCTTGCCGTCGCGGATCTTCTCAACGAGCAGCCATCCGAGGATCGCGGCTGCGGTCGATGCGGTGGTGTTGACCCACGCAGCCGAGGCGTTGACGTCGGCCGCGAACGCGGAGCCGGCGTTGAAGCCGAACCAGCCGAACCACAGCAGCGCTGCGCCGAGCATGACCAGCGGCAGGTTGTGCGGACGCATGCGGTCCTTGCCGAAGCCCTTGCGGATGCCGAGGATGAGCGCGAGCACCAGGCCCGCCACACCGGCGTTGATGTGAACCACCGTGCCACCCGCGAAGTCCTGCGGGTACCAGTCCTCGGTGAAGATTCCGCCGCCTTCGGCCAGGATGCCGCCGCCCCACACCCAGTGCGAGACCGGTGCGTACACGACGATCGCCCACACAAAGGCGAACACGAGCCACGCGGAGAACTTGGCGCGGTCTGCGATCGAGCCCGAGATCAGCGCGACCGTGATGATGGCAAACGTGGCACCGAAGCCAGTCGCGATCAGGTCCTCGCCGCCGGTCTCGGAGGTGGCCGCGTCAGCCCACGAGTTGCTGAGCAGGAAGTCCGCTCCGGGGTTTCCGAAGAGGCCGCCCACGGACTCTCCGACGGAGATGCCGTTGCCGACGAGCACCCAGGCGACCGCAACGACCGCGATCGCGCCGAAGCTCATCATCATCATGTTGAGCACCGACTTGCCACGCGACATGCCACCGTAGAACAACGCCAATCCAGGCGTCATCAGCAACACGAGCGACGCAGAAGTCAGGAGCCAGGCAATGTTGCCGCTATCCATTCTGCTTCTCCTTTGTTTTCTCACCAGTTCAGCGAGTCAGGAGTCACCCTCCCGCAGGTGTGTTGCCCCTGAACTGCCGGCATGTTTCGGCACGGTTACATCGGGAGCGCTGCGGTAAAAGGTGTGTTGCGCGAACGGGCGCGTGGGAATGACTCAGGTGCCGAGCAGGCCGTCGACGAACTGCTCGACGTCGAAAGGAGCCAGGTCGTCCGCTCCTTCTCCCAGGCCGATCAGCTTGACCGGCACGCCCAATTCGCGCTGCACCGCGACGACGATGCCGCCCTTCGCGCTGCCGTCCAGCTTGGTGAGAACGATGCCGGTGACCTTGGCCACCTCGGCGAACACACGGGCCTGAGTGAGGCCGTTCTGGCCGGTCGTGGCGTCAAGCACCAGCAGCACCTCGACGGGCTCCTTGACCTTGGACACCACGCGGACGAGCTTGCCGAGCTCGTCCATCAGACCGGCCTTGTTCTGCAGGCGCCCAGCGGTGTCGACGAGCAGCACATCCGCGCCGTCGGCGCGCGCCCGGTCGGCTCCTTCGAACGCGACCGATGCCGGGTCGGCACCCTCGCGCTCCGAGCGCACGACCGGTACGCCCACGCGCGCGCCCCACGTCTCGAGCTGATCGGCGGCGGCGGCGCGGAACGTATCCGCAGCGGCGAGCACCACGGTGCGACCCTGGGCGACCAGCATGCGCGCGACCTTGCCCACGGTGGTGGTCTTGCCGACGCCGTTGACTCCCACCACGATGATCGGTTCGTGCGCGCCGGCGCCCGGATCGCCGAGCCTCAGCGACCGATCGAGCGTGGGGTCGATGGTCTCGATGAGCACCGCGCGCACCATCGCGCGCGGGTCGCCGTCGGGCTCGGCCCGCAGCCGCGCCTGCAGCCCGGCGAGGATGTCGTCGGTGGCGGAGGCCCCCACGTCCGCGAGCAGCAGGGTCTCTTCGAGTTCGTCCCAATCCTCCTGCGACAGCGCGCCGCGCGAGAAGATCGCGAGCAGGCTCGCACCTAAGCCGCCGCCGATGCGGGCGCGCAGTCGCGCCAGCCGGGAATCTGGCGACTCCGGAGCCTCGGAGACGGGCGCGGGCTCGGCCGGGGTGGTACGCACCGGCGCATCGGGCGTAGTACCGGAAGGCGCAGTACGGGAAGGAGTCGCGCGGGGAGGCTGAGGGGGTGCGCCGCGCCCGCGGCGGGTCCCGACGTAGGCGCCTGCACCCCCGAGCACCGCCACTGCGGCGACGATGATGACGACGAGGTCAGCGGAACCGGGAATCCATGAGACGTCCATGACGCCAGTGTCTCAGGTGTGACGCTACTGAGGTGCGAGGCCCAGTTCGCCGCTGCGCGGCGCGGTCTCCCCCACGGCTCGAGGCCGGGAGATGGCCGATGCGCGCTCGGCCACGAGGCGCGAGGCACTCGTTCCGGCGTCGGCAGCCCAGGTGACGGCGCGTTCGCCCGGCGAGGGGCGGTCACGGGTCGAGTCCACCTGCGCGACGAGGTTCCAGTCTCCCTGGTCGCGGGGCGCGTCTTCGAGGATCTCGCCCAGGCTCTCGCGCGAGCGCAGTCCCAGCACGAGCCGCGCGAGGTGGCGGCCGCGACCTTCGGCCACCATGGCGGCCAGCATCATCACGATGGCGAGCAGGATGGCGAACGACAGCGGGCCGATCATGGACGAGAGCATCACGTCTCCTTCTTGGGGGATTCCGGACAGAGTGTGGCTCGCCATCGAACTCAGATTCAACTCAGATTCACTCAGGAGGGCGCGCCCGGCAGCGTTGACGGCTGCGCAGGAACAAGCGGCTACCCTCCCAGCATGGACAACGCGCGGCCGAGCCGGAAGGTTGCCCTCTGGGCGGCAGGAGTCGCAGTGATGGCGGGCGCGCTGATTGCTGCGCTCATGACGCTGGGCGGCGACTCCTCCGAGCCAGTCGAGCCTTCACCGAGCCCGACCGAGGCGAGCGACGGCTGCAATGGCGTCGAGGGACAGTCTATCGACCTCGACGCGCAGATCGTCGATGCGCCGCCCCGCTCCTGCTTTGTCCTGGACGAGCCCGCCTCCCTGACCATCGGAGCCGCGGCACTCGAACCCACTGACGGAATCGAGCTGGCTGTCTATGACGAGCACGGCACCGAGCTCGCGAGCGCCGCGAGCATGCCGGACTGGGACCCGCAGGTCGCCCTCGACCTCGCGCCCGGTGCGTACGTGATCGAGGTCGAGGGGGTGGACACGGACCAGACCCCCCCATTCCTGCTCTACACCGCGAGGTTCGTCCCGCAACAGGGCGGCAATGCCGATGCGGGGGACGGCATCGACACGGCATCCGTCCCGCCCGCCGAGGCATGCGGGGCCGACGTGCCTGTGCTCGCCGATGACGCCCCTGTGTCAGTAACGCCGGACTCGGGCGGGGCACCCGCGACGCTCGACCCGAGCGCGCCCGGCGTCGTTCACTACGCGTGCGTCGTGGTCGAGGAGGCGGTGTTCGCGAAGGTGGGCCTCGCATCGGCCGATCCCTCGGATGTCGATGCCCCCGATCTCACGATGGCCGTCTACCGGGCGGGAGCGGACGGCGCGGATGCCACGCTGGTGCGAGCCGTCGACGACGCGATCGGCTTTGACCCGGAGACGAGCCTCGACCTGGATCCCGGCGTCTACATGATTGCCGCGAGCGCGTGGCTGGGCGGTACCACTGGTCAGGTCGAGTTTTA
>JBKBNW010000171.1:0-4385 GCA_046295115.1 Demequina sp. | reverse complement strand
AAACGTACACCCGTGGGCCATTGCACCACCGCATCGGGCGTGCCATTCTCTGGAATTGTGACCACCGCCACCGCGCCCTCAGCCGCTCCGCCCGAATCTGCTGCGTCACCACCCCCGGCCAAGGGGCTGATCGCTCGGGTCAAGGGCTACGCGCGGCCGCCACGGGTCATGGGCCTGGACGTGGCACGTGGGCTCGCGCTCCTGGGCATGGCCATCGCGCACGTGGGCGGCATGCCCGACCTCGAGTGGAACGACCCGAGCACATGGGGCGGTGTGGTGCATGGGCGCTCGTCCATCTTGTTTGCGGTGCTCGCGGGGATCTCTATCACCCTGATGACGGGCCGGACGAGCGGTCTCGCGCCCCAAGACGTCACTGCCGCGAGACTGCGGCTGGTGGGTCGAGGAGGAGCAATCTTCCTCATTGGGCTCGTGCTGGAGTTCCTAGGCACGCCCGTCGCGATCATCCTGACCTTCTACGGCGTGCTGTTCATCGCCGCGATCCCGTTCCTGCGCTGGTCTGCGCGCCGGCTCCTCATCGTGGCCGCCGTGATCGGCGTAGTGGGCCCCGTGCTGCTGGCCCTCGTGCAGGTGCTCTCCAACTACTCGTCCGGCTCTGGGGTGAGCCTGGCGATCGCGGGCACCTTCCCCGCGACGGTGTGGTTGGCGATGCTGCTCGCAGGGATGGGGCTGGGCCGGTGGGGACTCGAGAGCTCGCGCGCCGCGGTCACCCTGCTCGTGGTGGGCGCCGTGCTCGCGGGAGTCGGCTACGGAGCCGCAGCCGCGTTCGGAGGCGCCGACGGCGAGGCGGATTGGGACGACTCGTGGGTCGATGAGGAACCCATGGACGACGGGCTGTATGGCGTCCCGGGTGATCAGGTAGATGTCAGCGAGCTCGTCTGCGACCTGTACGGCGAGGAATGGGTGAGCTGCTACCCCGCCGACTACACGGACGAGGCCACCATGAGTGCGGGCGCGTCGAGCGTTGTCCTGGACCTTGGCGGCATCGGCGCCGGCAGCGTGGTCAACAGCAGCGTCATCGTCGACACCGGCGGTTCTGGAAGCTTCAACGAGGACTACACCTACGGCGACATGTTGCGCGAGGCCGCCATTCCGCAGGTGCTGTGGGGCGCGGTCATCTCGGATTACCCGCATTCGGGCGGGGTCGCCGAGGTTCTCGGCTCGGGCGGCTTTGCTATCGCGGTCATCGGCCTGTGCCTGCTGCTCACGAGGCCGCTGCGGTGGGTGCTCATCCCCCTAGCAGCGCTCGGCTCGATGCCGCTGACCGTCTACTCGGTGCACATTGTGGTGATCATGATCGGGATGGGCGGACCCATGGGGCCCGGGCCACTCGAGCGCATACCGTGGGCATGGTTCTGCCTGGGATTGACCGCCTTCGCCACGGTGTGGGCGCTGGCGTGGGGCCGCGGTCCGCTCGAGAGGCTCGTGGGCCGCGCGGCCGATGCGATGACGCGTGTGCGGGTGGCGCCAGCCAAGCCCGAGTGAAGCACTCGGGCTCCGGCTAGCGGCCTCGCGTCAGCGATTACCGCGCGGGCGGCATCGCCTTCGAGTAGATCTCGTCGACCACCGCCGCGTAGTGGGCCATGATGACGGTCCGGCGCGTCTTGAGCGAAGCGGTGAGCTCCTCGCGCGTCTCGGAGAACGAGTTGGGCAGGATCCGGAACTCCCGGATGGATTCGGCCCGCGAGACCTGGGCGTTCGCGAGCGCGATGGCGCGCGAGATCAGGCCGTGCACGCGAGAGTCACTCGCGGCCTCCTCGACGGTCATGTCGGGAAGCTCGTGCGCCTTGAGCCACGCGGGCAGCATCACCTCGTCCAACGCCACGAGAGCGGACACAAAGTGCTTGCCTTCGCCGACCACCACCGAGTCCTGGATCGCGGGGTGCGAACGGATGGAGTTCTCCAGCACCGCGGGCTGCACGTTCTTGCCCGAGGACAGCACCAGGATCTCCTTCTTACGGCCCACGATGTTCAGCGCACCGTCGATCATCTCTCCCGTGTCGCCGGAGGCGAACCAGCCGTCGTGCATGACCTCGGCCGTGGCCTCGGGGTCGTTCCAGTAGCCCTTGAACAGGCTTGCACCGCGCAGCAGGATCTCGCCGTCGTCGGCCAGCTTCATCTCGTTGCCGGCGATGGGGCGCCCCACGGTGCCCATGATGTTGGCGTCCTCCGGGGTGCCCATGTGGGCGGCGGTGGTCTCCGTGAGGCCGTAGCCCTGCAGCACGGTCACGCCGAGGCCCTGGAAGAAGTCGCCCACGTCCTCGTTGAGGCGTGCGCCACCCGCGAGCGCGTACCTGAGGTTGCCGCCCAGCTTGGCGCGCAGCTTCGACAGCACCAGCTTGTCCGCGACCGCGAACTTCATCTTCAGGCCGAGCCCCAGGGATCCGGTCTGCCGAGCCTGTGCGTACTGGCGAGTGACCTTGGCTGACCAGCGGAAGATGCGCTTCTTCAGACCCGTCTGCTGCGCATCGGCCCTGTTGTAGACCGTCTCGAGCACCCGGGGCACCAGCACCAAGAAGGTGGGGCGGAACGTGCCGAGGTCCGCCGCGAGCGTCTTGTGGCTCGGGGCGTAGCCGATGACCGTGCCTGCGGACAGCGCCAAAATCATGGCGATGCGGCCAAACACGTGGGCGAGCGGCAGGAACAGCAGCATCCGCGCATCGTCGCCCTTGACGAACCCGCCGTAACCGGGGTCGCGCTCGATGTTCAACACCTGCTCGACGAAGTTGCCGTGCGAAAGCATGGCGCCCTTGGGGCGGCCGGTCGTGCCAGAGGTATAGATGATCGTGGCGATGTCATCGCCGACCACGTCCGCGGTGCGCGCGGCGAGATCGGCGTCAGAGACCGACTCCCCCGCCGCGGCGAGTCCATCCAGGCCGGCGTCGTCCAGCATGACCATGGCGATCGACGCACCGGCCAACAACTCGGCCCGCTCCGCGGTATCAACAGCGACGAGGTTGATACCCGCATCGGCGACCATCCACTCCACCTGCGTAGCCGACGAGGACGGGTACACGGGCACGCTCACGGCGCCAGCGGCCATGACTGCGAAGTCCATGACCGACCACTCGTAGCGGGTGTCGCCCATGATGCCCACGCGGTCTCCGGCGTTGACGCCGCGGGCGATCAGGCCCTTCGCGACGGCGCGCACACGCGAGTGGTACTCGGCCAGCGTGATCTTGCGCCACGTATCGTCGGTGGCCTTGACTTCTGCGAAGACGGCCTCGGGCGCGGCATGCGCACGGGCGGCCAGCATGGCGCTCAGGTGGGTAATCTCGTTGCGCTGAACCAGGGTCGGCGTTGACAGTTCGATGCTCATGCTTAGATCGTAACCTACGGTCGCGTAAGTTAAGGCGCGAAAAGGTCCTGTTTTTGCAGCGGGGTCGCAGGCATCGCCGGGCTCGCTACCCAGTCACCAGGTGCCCCAGCATCAGCCACGCCCCCTGCACTGCCAACGAGGCTGTCACCGCCCAGAACACCGCTACCCACACCGCGGCGGGCAAGCGCGTGGACCGGGCCAGCGCATCGGCGTCTGAACCCCGCCCGCCGCCGCCGCGCCGCGACCCGTGCAGCTCTACGACGGCTCGCACCGCGCCCAGCAACAGCAACCACGCCACCGCATACGCCACGCCTACGCGCCACGGGTCCGGGGCCGACCACGCCAACCAGCCGAAGCCGCCGATGGCGATCACCATCACCACAAAGCCGTACACGTTGCGGATCTGCACCAGGACGATCACGAGCACGAGCACGGTGAGCCACAGGAGCGCGAACGCGTAGCCCGTGCCGAGCAGGATCGCAGCTCCGTACCCCAACACCGCCGGGGCCGGGTAGCCCGCGAACGCGGTGAGCGCCAGCGGCAGGCGCTTGGTGGAGCCCGAGTGCGTGGTGAGTCCCGAGGTGTCGGAGTGCAGCCGGATTCCGCGGACGCTCCGGCCAAGCAGCGTCGCGACGCTGGCGTGCCCCGCCTCATGGGCGATGGTGACGGCGTGGCGCACCACGTGCCAGAGCTGCGGCAGAGCCAGGCACACCACCACCGCAGCCAAGGGCCACAGCGCGGCCGTGGTCGACGCGGCCATCTGCGTGGTCGCGTCCGTCCACACGGTGTTCCACACGTCGGCGACGCTCACTGGTAGCTCCGATCTGGTGACTCGACAAGGGCGAAGGTCGTGGCACCAACTCACGCTCGGCCCATCGCAAGGCGCGAACTCCGCGCCTGGGCGAACCCGCCGCGGCGGGCGGCGGGAGCACACGTCAGGATGCGTCGCTTGCCATCCCGATGCTCAATCCTAGGACTGCCGACCGCGTGCTGCGATCAAGCAACTCCTGGTAGACCGCGATTTTGCGAAGGCGCGGTCCGAAGGTGC
>JBKBNW010000170.1:2147-4403 GCA_046295115.1 Demequina sp. | reverse complement strand
CTGCGCAACAGGCTCGGAAGCGCATCGGCCACGATCGTGACCGAGATCTTCCGGGGGCTCCCGGTGCTGCTCATGTTGGTGCTCGCGCGGCTCGGCTTCGGCTGGTCCGGGCTGGCCTCCGTGGTGTTCGGGCTCGTCGTGTACAACATGGCGGTGGTCGCGGAGATTCTGAGGGCCGGGCTGGCGGCGCTGCCGGCCGGCCAACGCGAGGCCGGGCTGTCGATCGGCCTGTCGACCATGCGCACGACGATCCTCATCGAGTTGCCCCAAGCGGTCCGCATCATGCTGCCGGCGCTGGTCAGCCAACTCGTGGTGCTGCTCAAGGACTCGTCGCTTGGATACATCATCGCGTACCCCGAACTGCTGCGGCAGATCAGGCAGATGCGGGACTACTTTGGCGACCGCTACACCATTCCGGTGTTCCTGGTAGGAGCAGCGGTCTACATCCTCATCAACGTCCTGGTGTCGCGCCTTGCGATCTGGCTCGAAGGCCGAATGCGGCGTACTAAGCGGGTAGCCAAGGGCGAGGACGGTAGGCCCCCGATGCATGAGGGCGGTGCGGACGCCGCGCGCTGGCGTGCGAACACGGGTATGGGAACGGGCGGCGCTCCAGGGCCTTGAGATGGCCGTCGCGCCCGCCGCGCGCTTCCGGTATGCTAGGCAGTCGCCGTAGAACGGCCGCGGATTCCAGTGCCCCGGAGAACCAGCCCGGGTGCGCCGCGCAACGAGACAACTTAGGAGCTAGTCGATGCCTCTCGAAACTGCTGTGAAGAAGAAGATCATGACCGAGTACGCCACGACCGAGGGCGACACCGGCTCCCCCGAGGTTCAGGTCGCACTGCTGACGCAGCGCATCCTCGACCTGACCGAGCACCTCAAGGAGCACAAGCACGACCACCACTCGCGTCGTGGCCTGCTCCTCCTGGTCGGTCAGCGCCGTAACCTGCTGAACTACCTCCAGCGCATCGACATCGAGCGTTACCGCTCGCTGATTGAGCGCCTGGGCCTGCGCCGCTAAGGCGCGTCCGGTGCGCTCGGCCCGGCTGCTCCTCTCTTTCGAGAGTCGAGCGGCCGGGCCTTTCATTTTTCCCAGGCGCGCCGTGCCTCAACCCAGCCACCACATCGGCTGGTAGCATGGACGTGGCCCGCCAGCAGTGGCGGCGCCCAATTTCATACACCTGGCAGGCCGGCTGAACGCTGATCCTCGGTGGAGATGGGCAGAATCCCCGCGCTGGCACCGCGGCTACGAGTCTGAGCATGTCGACTGACGATCAGTGAGGCAATTGATGCCCCTTTGAGTTCGCCTGGCCTGCTCCCACAGAATGGAGCGACTTCCCTATGGAAGGTCCCGAGATCCAGTTCGCCGAGGCGACCATTGATAATGGTTCGTTCGGCACCCGTACCGTCCGCTTTGAGACCGGCCGTCTGGCCAAGCAGGCTGCGGGTTCCACCGCCGCCTACCTCGATGGCGACACCATGCTGCTCGCCGCCACCACGGCAGGCAAGCACCCCCGCGAGGGCTTCGACTTCTTCCCCCTGACGGTGGACGTCGAGGAGCGCTCGTACGCCGCCGGGCGCATCCCCGGATCGTTCTTCCGTCGCGAGGGCCGCCCTTCGACCGACGCGATCCTCACGTGCCGCCTGATTGACAGGCCGCTGCGCCCCACCTTCGTGTCGGGCCTGCGCAACGAGGTTCAGGTTGTCATCAACGTGCTGTCGATCAACCTCGACGACGCGTACGACACCCTGGCCATCAACGCGGCCTCCATGTCGACCCAGCTGTCTGGCCTGCCGTTCTCCGGCCCCATCGGTGGTGTGCGCATCGCACTCGTCGACGGTCAGTGGATCGCGTTCCCGCGTCACTCCGAGAAGGAGCGCGCGGTCTTTGAGATGGTCGTTGCCGGCCGCATCGCGGACAACGACGTCGCCATCATGATGGTCGAGGCAGAGGCCACCAGCGACTCGTGGAACCTCATCTCGGAGGGCGCTCAGGCTCCCACCGAGGCCGTGGTCGCCGAGGGCCTCGAGGCCGCCAAGCCGTTCCTCAAGCTGCTGTGCGAGGCTCAGATGGAGCTCGCCAACAAGGCCGCCAACGAGGTTCGCGAGTTCCCGCGGTTCCTGGACTACCAGGACGACGTCTTCTCGGCAGTCGAGTCCCACGTATCCGCCGACCTCGCGTCCGCGCTGCAGATCGCTGACAAGCAGGAGCGCGAGAACCGTCTCGACGAGATCAAGGCGAACACCCTTGAGCACTTT
>JBKBNW010000170.1:0-2048 GCA_046295115.1 Demequina sp. | reverse complement strand
TCCGCGCTGCAGATCGCTGACAAGCAGGAGCGCGAGAACCGTCTCGACGAGATCAAGGCGAACACCCTTGAGCACTTCGCCGGTCAGTTCGAGGGTCGCGAGAAGGAGGTTTCCGCTGCGATTCGCTCGGTGACCAAGCAGACCATCCGCCAGCGCATCCTCAAGGACGGCGTCCGCATCGACGGCCGTGGCCTTGCGGACATCCGCCCGCTGTCGGCCGAGGTCGGCCCCATCCCGCGCGTGCACGGCTCCGCCATCTTCGAGCGCGGCGAGACCCAGATCATGGGAATCACCACGCTGAACATGCTCAAGATGGAGCAGCAGGTCGACTCGTTTAACCCCGAGACGAAGAAGCGCTACATGCACCACTACAACTTCCCGCCCTTCTCCACGGGCGAGACCGGTCGTGTGGGTTCCCCCAAGCGTCGCGAGATCGGCCACGGTGCGCTCGCCGAGCGTGCCCTCGTGCCGGTGCTGCCGAGCCGCGAGGACTTCCCTTACGCCATCCGCCAGGTCTCCGAGGCACTGGGCTCCAACGGTTCTACCTCGATGGGTTCGGTGTGCGCCTCGACGCTCGCCATGCTCAACGCCGGAGTGCCGCTGAAGGCTCCGGTCGCGGGCATCGCGATGGGCCTCGTCTCCGACACCGTCGACGGTGAGACCCGCTACGCGGCGCTCACCGACATCCTCGGTGCCGAAGACGCGTTCGGCGACATGGACTTCAAGGTCGCCGGTACCTCCGAGTTCATCACCGCCATCCAGCTCGACACCAAGCTCGACGGCATTCCGACGTCGGTGCTCGTGGGTGCGCTGGGTCAGGCCAAGGATGCGCGTCTGCACATCCTCGGCGTGATGAACTCCGCGATCTCCGAGCCTGACGAGATGAGCGAGTTCGCTCCCCGCATCATCACGGTGCGCGTGCCCGTTGACAAGATCGGCGAGGTCATTGGCCCGAAGGGCAAGATGATCAACCAGATCCAGGACGACACTGGTGCGGACATCTCGATTGAGGACGACGGCACTGTGTTTATTGGTGCCGTCGACGGTCCGTCGGCAGAGGCCGCGCGGTCCGCGATCAACGCAATCGCGAACCCGCACGTGCCTGAGGTCGGCGAGCGCTTTGTCGGCACCGTCGTCAAGACGGTCGCGTTCGGCGCGTTCATCTCGCTTTCTCCGGGCAAGGACGGACTGCTGCACATCTCGCAGATCCGCAAGCTCGTGGGTGGCAAGCGTGTCGAGAACGTCGAGGACGTGCTGTCCATCGGCCAGAAGATTCAGGTCCAGATCGCCGAGGTCGACCCGCGCGGCAAGCTGTCGCTGGGTGTCGTCGAAGACGGCTCCGAGGGTGACTCCGACGACGAGGGCGACGACGACAACTAAGTCGCCGCACTACTGACGCTCACGAGGGCGGTCCTGGCTGATGCCGGGGCCGCCCTCGTGGCGTATCCGGGCCCGGCTCGCGCCCGTCGCCACGTATGTATGCGCGCCGCGTGCGTGGGCACGGGTGAGATCGACCGTCCCCACGCATCGGCCGGGTTCCGTACGTGGTGACAGCGGCCGATGCGGGCGAGGGTCGGGGGGCAGTGGGACCCCACGCCGCGCTAGGCTCGGCGCCATGCCTTACGCCCTCCCGCTCGTGCCCGCCTCATCGATCGGCGCTCACCTCACCGTCGAGCAAGACGCCGGCGCCATCATCCAGCGCAGCGTGCTGCCCGGCGGCGTGCGGGTGCTCACCGAGCACATCCCCGGCATGCGCTCCGCGACCATGGGCGCCTGGGTGGGCGTTGGCTCGCGCGACGAGACCCCCGAGCACGCCGGCTCGACCCACTTTCTCGAGCACCTGCTGTTCAAGGGCACGGCCCGCCGGAGCGCGCTCGACATCGCGGAGGCCTTCGACCGCGTGGGCGGGGAGTCCAACGCCATGACGGGCAAGGAGTACACCTGCTATTACGCCCGCACCATCGACACCGACCTGCCGCTCGCGATCGACCTGATTCTCGACATGGTCACCTCCGCGCGCCTCGACAGTGCGGACTTCGAGATGGAGC
>JBKBNW010000169.1:0-4410 GCA_046295115.1 Demequina sp. | reverse complement strand
TGATCTCGCCACTCAGCGCGTCCTGGAAACGGTCGACGAGTGCGAGTTCGGCGCCCAGGTTCGTGATGACGGCACTGACGTGAGGCATCCCCGCCATGCCCGCGAACGTGGCGCCACCCTTGAAGTCCACGAGCACAAAGTTGAGCTGCTCGGGCGAGTGGGTGAGCGCGAGCGACAGCACCAGCGTGCGCAACACCTCGGACTTGCCGGAGCCGGTGGCGCCGATCATGACGCCGTGGGGACCCATGCCCTGCTGCGCCGACTCCTTGATGTCGATCACCACGGGAGCGCCGTCCGGCGTTTGGCCGATGGGAACGCGCAGCCGGTCGCGGGCGGGGCGGCTGCGCCACACGCTCTCGAAGTCGATGTCACGCACGTCCGGCAGCCCCAGCAGTTCCACGAGCTCGCGCTGCTCTGTCGACGCGGGGGCACCGCCGGAGTCGTGGGTCAGGCCCGAGGATACGAACAGCGGCAGCAGCCGGCGGGCCGTGGCCTCCGCCTCCTCGATGGACATCCCCTCAGCCTCGATGTCGATGCTCGGGTGTGCCACGGTGAGCACCTCGGCGCCGCGGACGCCGCCGGGCTTGAACGCCACGCGCATCGTCGCGGTGCTCTCGAGGTCGGTCCACTGAGCAGGCAAGTCGATCACGGTCACGCCCTGGAGGCCATCCGGGGTGACGACCGGGTCGTCGGAAGGTACGCGTACACCATCGGTGACGACGATCACGTGGGGCGTGCGGTCGCCTCCGGGAGCGAAGCGCGGCCTTTCGCTGACCTCGCGGGGGAGCATCCGCTCGAGCGCCGCGAGATCGTCGCCGATCATGCGCGCAGCCCCCACGCCGTCAGTCACCGTGCGCGAGTGGGTGTGGGGCAGCCACTTCGCCCACTCCCATAGCGGCAGCGAGGACGTCGAGGCCGCGATCACGATGGTCACGGCGTCGGGGCCATGCAAAGAGGAGATCGACGCGAGCATCGCACGCACCAGTGCGCGCACCTCATCCTCATCCCCGGTGACCTCGACACGCGCGAAGTCAGCCAGCGGCACCGCGAACGGGAGGTGGTGCTGCGTCTCGTGGGTGAGCATAAAGCGATGGGCGGCAGATGCGGCGACGGGGTCGAGCTGTGCGAGCGGCGGGAGCTCGGGCGCCTCGAGGGACACGCACAGGGGCTGGTCGTTGCGCCCCACACGCACCTGGAGAAAGTCGGGATCGCTGGGGGAGCGTTCCCAGACGCGGGTGCGCTCCTCCGCGAGGTAGGGCAGCGAGCTCGGCGCGGGATTCGCCCAGTTTGCCGCTCGGCGTTGCTGCTTGGCGGCCACGCGCACCGTCTGGCGCAGGTCTGCCAGATACGCGAGGTACTCCCGCCGGGAGGCGAGCACCTGTGCGTTGCGCTGGCTCTTCTGCCGCCAGCCGTTGACCGCGACGAACCCGAGCGAGGACATCAGGAACATGCCGCCGGTGAGCAGGCCAGTGATGCCCGTGTTGCTGACGGTGACCATCACGATCGCGCCAATGGAACCCAGCATGGGCAGCATCGACATGAGCATGCTCGAGCCCTCGGCTGGAGTCAGCTCGGGTGGCGCCTGGACGGGGATGCGGCCCGAGGGGACGCGCGGAGGGGCGAGGCGCTGGCCGGTCATGAAGAGGTCTCCGGTCGAGGGGGAGTGTCGAGCAGGATGCTGACGGTAAACGTGCGGTTGCCGAGCCGAACGCGAGCCCCGTCATCGACGGGAGTACGAGCGCCCGGCGCTAGTCGGGTGATGCCGTCGTCGTCGAGCAGTTCAGTACCGTTGGTCGACCCTTGGTCGGTCACCCAGGTCCGTCCGCGGGAGTGCTCAAGCCGGGCGTGAGTCTTCGACACGGTGCCTTCGGGGTCCTCGACGGTGACGAGGAGGTCGGTGGGCTCCGCCGCGGCCGGCCGGCGTCCGAGGTTGATGGCGGAGCCGAGGCTGAGGGTCGCGCGCTGGCCGGTATCGAAGACCAACAGCAACGCGCCCGCGCCCGGCGCGCCCGCCCCACCTGATGGCTGCGCGGCCGGCGCCGCTGCCTGCGCCACGGCGGGCGCGAGGTCGGCGTCGGCTAGCGCGGCGGGGCCCGTACCAGCACCGATCTCTAGGGCACTGGCGTCACGAGAACCGGGTACCGGTGCGATGAACGGCTGGGGGTCGGGCGGTGGCGGTTGGTGCGATGCCGTGTTGGGCGACGAGAGGGCGGTCTCGCGGGGAGCGCCAGGGGCCGATGCTTTCGCGGGTGAAGGGCCCTGGGGTGCCCGCGCAGTGGGAGCGGAGCCGCTGCGCGAGTCCGAAAGCCGCGACGAGCTGAGCGTCGACGTCGACACCACGCGCGGCGCGGCAAGGCCGAGCGCGGCCGGGGCGCCGGGAGCGGCAGACGAGACGGGGTCCGGCACCGGAGCGGTGCCCGTGTTTCGTGTGGCGGCACTCGCGGCGGACCGGGAGGGGGTGATCGCGACCAGTCCGGCCGCGCGGGCCGCGATGCTGCGGTGCCGCCCCGAGCGGTCCCATGCTCCGGACGCGGCTACCACCCACGCGCCCGCTGCGGCCGCGGCGAAACCGGCCCCCGTCAGTGCCTGGCGCACTAGGGCGGGTCCGGCACCGGGAGACATCGGCCGGTCCGCGCGAGAGGAGCGAACACGAAAGAGCAGGTTGCCAAAGGTGAGGCCGGTCCTGGCCTCCAAGACCCACAGGAACACGACCGACTCGATCATCGCCAGCGCGGCGAGGAGGGCGCTGTCCGCTGCGACTGTGACCGCCACCGTAATGATCCCCACGGTGAGCGCGTCGACGGTGAAGGCGGCGACCTGGGATCCGACCCCAGCG
The DNA here is from genome assembly GCA_046295115.1 of Demequina sp. Lineage (GTDB taxonomy): Bacteria > Actinomycetota > Actinomycetes > Actinomycetales > Demequinaceae > Demequina. The sequence continues at coordinate 1,574 of JBKBNW010000169.1, read as the reverse complement.
GGTGAGCCCCGGAAGGCGGTGCCGAGCACGGCGGTGGAGGGCAGGGACGGCGCACCTGTGCGGGCCGAACGCCGCGAGTGTGCGGGCGGGTCGGTCGGCGGACGATGGTCGAGGAGGGTTGCGGCCGATGCGGGGGCGGGCTCCGCAGCGGAGGCGGGAGAGGGATTGGGCCCGGGGGCCACCACAAACTGCGTGGCGGGCCTGCGCATCGGCACCCCGCACCACAGGCACGTGACGGCTGAGGCCTGGACTGCCTGGCCACAGTTCCAGCATGGCGCGGCGGCCGGCGTAGCGGCGGGCGTGGCGGCGGGGCTCATCCGGATACCATCGCGCGCACGAACTCGAGAGTACCGGCAGCCAGCAGCGCGGCTGGCAGTGCCAGGACCACGGCCGCCGTCTCGATCACGTCTCCCACCCGGGACCAGACGAGCGGCGATGGCTGACGCGACAGTGGCACGAGCATTGCGGCGGCGACCAATGCCAGCCCAAGAAGGGTTCCCGCGAGGATGCCGCGGCCCCAGGCATCGGCGCTCGCGGCGAGCTCAGCCGCCACCGCGAGTGCCATGAGCGATGCCGCGATCCGGGGTGCCCACCGAACCACGGGCGCCGTGGTGCGACGGGCCCAAAGCAGTAGCGCCACGATGGTCAAGACCAGCAGCACTGCGGCCGCCACGCTCTCGAGCGTGGAGCCCGACGCGATCACCGGCGTCACCATCGGCGCCATGGCGGGCCCCGCGGCGCTGAGCAAGAGCACGCCCACGGTGAGTCGGGCAGTCGCCTCGTCGACATAGGGGCGCACCGCGTCCATGGAAACCGGTCCGGGGTTGTGAGGCACAGCGCCGCGGACGCTCCAGCGGTTGCCCAGAAAGTGGCGGTACTCGATGAAGTAGCCATCAGGCAACTTCAGGAGCGTCGTCGGCAGGAGCCGCAGGCCGGGAACGATAAGCCCCACCGTGATGACGGCCGCCGCCGTGGTGGGCGCGTCCAGCAACAACGTTCCCGCCCACACCGCGTCGATGGCGAGCAAGCCAACGGTGAGCGAAGTCGCGACCGATCGCAGGGTGCGGTCGGGCGCCATCGCGGCCAGGGCCGCCGTGAGCAGCGCGGCCGCCAGTAGCCCGGCCGTCACCGCGAGGTGCGCCCCTCTGTAGACGAGGGGCGTCGCGACCGCGGCGGCAGTAAACGACAGTGCGAGCGGCACCAGGATCGCGGTCGAGCCCGGCAGCCCGCTACCGCGGGCGCGCGTCACCCACAGCACGCCGCTCCCCAACGCGCCGACCCCGAGCAGCACTCCCACAGCCAGGCGAGTGGGATCAGACAGAAGCGACGTCGTCGAGGCCAAGTCGGCGAGCGCGGCAGTCACCAGCAGGGTGCACATTGCGAGGAGCATCCACTTTGGCGCGGCACCGTCGGTGCGCGGCCGGACGTCGTCGGTGGTGTGAGCGACAGCGGGGGCGGGGGCAGCCGCGACGCTGACGAGCGTCAGCAGCGCACCGTCGCTCAGCGAGCCCACGGGGGCCTCGAGCGCAACGGCCCTACCGTTGTCGTCCATGACCGCGTCACGCTGCTCGTCG
>JBKBNW010000168.1:0-4412 GCA_046295115.1 Demequina sp. | reverse complement strand
CGCATGAGCTCCGGCACGGCGATCACGGGGTGGGTGTCGTTCAACTGGAACGTGATGCGGTCGGGCAGGCGGTTCAGGTCAAAGTCCTCGGGCAGCACGTGCTCGATGAAGTCGCGCAGGGAGCAGGCCACGAAGAAGTACTGCTGCTGGAGCCGCAGCTCCTTGCCCTGGGGCGTCGAGTCCTCGGGGTAGAGCACCTTGGAGATGTTCTCAGCCTGCGTCTGGGCGCGCACGGCGTCCGTGTAGTCGCCCGCGTTGAAGATGCCGAGGTCGAACGCCTGGGTAGCGCTCGCCGACCACAGCCGGAGCGTGTTGACGCGACCGTTGCGGTAGCCGGGAACCATGTAGTTGTAGGGCACGCCGGTGACGTGCCAGTCGGGCGTCCACCGGCGGTGGGTGCGCCCGTCCTCGTCGGTCGATTCCTCGACGCGGCCCCCAAAGCCCACCTCTACGGCGTTCTCGGGGTGCGGCATCTCCCACGGGGAGCCCAGGCGCAGCCACTCGTCGGGCTCTTCGACCTGGCGGCCGTCCTCGAATCGCTGGCGGAAGATCCCGTACTCGTAGCGGATGCCATAGCCGATGGACGGCACGTTCTCGGTCGCGAGCGAGTCCACAAAGCACGCGGCTAGACGGCCCAGGCCGCCGTTGCCAAGGCCCGGCTCGATCTCCGCGTCGCGAAGCTCGTCAAAGTCGATCCCGAGCGCGCCGAGCGACTCGCGCGCGATGTCGTCGAGGTCCGTCGCGAGCAGGTTGTTGTCCAGCTGGCGCCCAAGCAGGAACTCCGCCGACATGTAGGCGACGCCCTTCTTCTGCTCGCGGTGCTGGGTGCGCAGCGTCCCGAGCCACCGGGTCGTCAGGTACGCGCGCACGGTGCGTGCAAGTGCCAGGTACTTGTCGTTGGTGGACGCGCGATCAAGGTCCACGCCCTGCCCAAAGTTCACCTCGCGGAGGAACTCGCGGGTGAAGCTCTCGACGGTGTGCTCGCGTGCGGCGATGGGTAAGGAGGTGTCAGTCACCCCACCAATGTATGGCGCGCGACCTAGGACCTCGGTCCACGTGAGTCAGATTTCACACGGCGGACACAATGCACGTCGCCGCGCGCCGCGGTCCGCGCCGTCAGCCGCCGGCGTTGGAGTCGGGCTCGAAACGCTGCAGCGGGGACACCGCGGGGCCGTACTGCTGCTCCTTCATGCGCTCAAGCGCCTGCTCATGAAGAATGCGGTTGGTCTTCATGAGGTCGGACAGGATCCCCAGCGCCAACGACAGGCCCGCGCCCACCAGCATGATGGTGCCGAAGATCAGCGACTGAATGTGATTGCCGTCGTTACCCATCGCGCGCAAGATCACGAACCGCACGAACGGGATCGCCCCCAGGATGCCGAACCCCGAACTGAGCCAGGCGAACACCGTCCACGGGCGGAACATGATCGAGGACCGCAGGATCGCCTGCGCCGACCGCAGCATGTGCTCGCCGACGTTGCGAAACAGTCGCGACTCCCGCGTCTTGGGATTGGTGACGACGGGCACCGACACGATCGCGAGTCGCTTGTCGCCCGCCTGAATGATGGTCTCCATCGTGTAGCTGAACCGGGTGACAATGTTGAGCCGGTATAGGGAGTAGCGCGAGTAGGCGCGGAAACCCGAGGCGGCGTCCGGCAGTTGCGTTCCCGCCGCGCGGTTCACGACCCAGGAGCCGAACCGCTGCATCGCCTTCTTGAAGGGCGAGAAGTGCGCGATGGTGCTGGTCTGGCGATCGCTGATGACGATCTCGGCCTGGCCGGCGACGATGGGTGCCACCAGGTCGCCAATGCGCGCTTGCGGGTACTGATTGTCGCCGTCGGTGTTGACCACAATGTCCGCACCACTCGCGAGTGCGTAGTCGATGCCGTCGCGGAACGACTGGGCGAGGCCCATGGTGCGAACGTGGCGGATCACGTGGGCCCCGTGTTGGTGAGCGATGCGCGACGTGGCGTCGGACGAGCCATCGTCGATGACCACGACCTCGATCTCGTCGATGCCGGGAATCGCCGCGGGGATGCCGGAGAGCACCTCGCCGAGGGTCGCCTCCTCATCGAGGCACGGGATTTGGACGACGAGCTTCACGCCACTCAGGCTAGTGGTCAGCGGTGGTGCGGTGGCTAAGACGGTGCCGAAGACGGCGACGCAGGACAATCACCGCGACCCCAACGAGGGGGGCGAGCACCAGGCCGCCGATCGCACCGCCGGCCGCCGCCCCCGCGAGCGGCTCGCCCGCGAGGCTGGGCGCGAGTACGGGACCCAGCCACGCCCCGCCCATGAGCCCGCCGGCGAGCCCCGCGAGGGCGCCGATGAGGCCGCCCGCATCGACCCGCGGGTGCGTGCGTGAGGCACCCCAGCCCAGCGCCACGCCGAGCGTGGCAGCGAGCACGATGTCCATGGGTGACCTCCTCGTGCCCACATCGTGGCACACGTGGCAGCGCGGTTTCCGGACGCCCCGCGGTCCGGCAGGAATCGAGGACGTGGCGGTGAACAGGGGCGACGTGGTCCGCGGGCGAGCGACCCAACGCCGGGGCGGTTGCCGCGTCCCACGAGGTGGGTCGAGCCAGGCTCGCCCGGCGGTTCGGTGGGGGACCTCTGTCCTACCCCGGGCCTTTGGGACACAATGGGCCAGTGACCTCCTTCGCTGACCGCCATATCGGACCCGACGAGTCCTCCATCGAGACGATGCTCGCGGTGGTGGGCCATCCGTCGCTCGCGGCGCTCGCGGAAACCGCGGTGCCGGAGTCGATCCGCCTGGACGACGTGCTGGTGCTGCCTGACCCGCTCACGGAGAACGGCGCGCTGAGCGCGCTGCAGTCCTTCGCTCAGCGCAACCATGTCAACACCCAGATGATCGGCGCGGGCTACTTCGACACGATCACGCCCATGGTGATCCGGCGCAACGTGTTCGAGAACCCGGCCTGGTACACGGCGTACACCCCGTATCAGGCGGAGATCTCTCAGGGTCGCCTCGAGGCGATGCTGAACTTCCAGACCATGGTGTCCGACCTCACCTCACTGCCGGTTGCGGGCGCGTCGCTGCTCGACGAGGCCACCGCCGTGTCCGAGGCCGTGCTGCTGATGCGTCGCGCCGTGAAAGGGCGGGACGACGGCGTGGTGGTACTCGACTCGGAGTGCCTGCCGCAGACCATCGCGGTGGTGGAGGCGCACGCCGAGGCGATCGGCCTCCGGCTCGAGGTTCAGGACATTGACGCGCAGTGGGAGGCCCCCGACGACCTCATTGGGTTGGTGCTGCAGCAGCCCGGCCAGACGGGAGTGCTGCGCGAGATCCAACAGGTGGTCGCCGCCGCGCACGACGCGGGTGGCCTGGTCACGGTCGCCGCCGACCTGCTGTCACTCACGATGGTGAAGTCGCCAGGCGAGATTGGAGCGGACGTCGCGGTGGGCTCGGCCCAGCGGTTCGGCGTGCCGCTGTTCTTTGGCGGTCCGCACGCGGCGTTCATGGCGGTGCGCGAGGGTCTCGAGCGCCAGCTCCCCGGCCGGCTGGTCGGCGTCAGCGTCGATGCGGACGGCCGCACCGCGTACCGCCTCGCACTGCAGACCAGGGAGCAGCACATTCGGCGCGACCGTGCGACCTCCAACATCTGCACCGCGCAGGCGCTGCTCGCGATCGTCGCGGGCTTCTACGCGATCCATCACGGGCCGGATGGCCTGCGCGCGATCGCCCAGCAGGTGCACAACACCGCCGTAACCCTCGCCGATGCGCTGTCCGCCGCCGGCGTCACGATCAAGCACGAGAGCTTTTTCGACACCGTCGTCGTCGAGGTGAACGGCGGCGCGGACTCGGTGATTGCGCGCGCAGCCGCCGCGGGGATCAACCTGCGCCGCGTCGACGTCAACCACGTCGCGATCGCGTGCGACGAGGTCACCAGCCTCGACATCCTCGACCACGTCGTGGAGGCCGTGACCGCCGTGAAGCGTCACGCCGTCTACACCGCGCCGCGAGTCGCCATCCCGCGATCGCTGCGCCGCACCAGCGAGTACCTCACGCACCCGGTCTTCCACCGGCACCGTTCCGAGACGTCGCTGATGCGCTACATGCGCCGCCTCGCCGACCGCGACCTGGCCCTTGACCGGACCATGATCCCGCTCGGCTCGTGCACCATGAAGCTCAACGCCGCCGTGGAGATGGCGGCCATCAGTTGGCCGGGATTTGCACGCATCCACCCGTTCGCACCGTCCGATCAGACCGCGGGCTACCGCGACATGATCGCCCAGCTCGAGGGCTGGCTCGCAGAGATCACCGGCTACGCCGCGGTGTCGGTGCAGCCCAACTCGGGAGCCCAGGGCGAGTTCGCGGGCCTGCTCGCGATTCGCGCCTATCACCGCGACCACGGACACGCTGAGCGCAACGTCTGCCTGATTCCCGCATC
>JBKBNW010000167.1:0-4493 GCA_046295115.1 Demequina sp. | reverse complement strand
CAGGTCTCACTCGCGTGGCTCGACTCACGGCCCGCGGTGAGCTCGGTCATCCTCGGCTGCCGCACCACCGAGCAGCTGGCGGCCAACCTCGACGCCGTCGACGTGGCGCTGTCCGACGAGGACCTCGCGCTGCTCGACGACGCGAGCGACCCCATGCCGGCCGACTGGCCGTACGGCGCGGCGGGCATCGAGCAGCGGAGCCGTCCGCTCGGGTAGGCGCCTCCATTCGGCCGATGCGCGTCGATAGTGACCCACGTTTCGGGTGCTCGGCAGGGGCCCGCCGCACCGTAGACGCCGCGAACGTGCAGGGCTATCTTGTGACCATGGAGATTCCGCTGCTGCCCGCCGCTTATGACATCGCCTGGTCGGTCGTGACGATCCTGCTCATCGCGGCGATCGTGGTCACTGTCGTGCTGCTTGTGCGGCGGTCAAGGGCACACCGCGAGGAACTCGCGGCGCTGCGCGCCGAAGTCGACGCGCTGAAGTCGACGCGCTGAAGTTCCAAGGCGGCGCGACCGGCTGAGTCCGGGACCCCCCGGGCACAGAATCGCAGGCGACGACAACGTCAGCGTTGCCGCTTCACCTCGTACATGCGGGCATCCGCGTGCGCCAGCACGGTGTCTGCGCTGCGCGCGTCCCCTGCCTCGACGAAGGTGACGCCGATGCTCGCGGCCACTTCGATCTCCTCGTCGCCGATGTTGAGGCACCCGCTGACGCCGTCGGCCACGCGCTGAGCGAAGCGCTCGGCGTCCTCGGCATCCTTGGCCTCGCCGACCACCACGAACTCGTCGCCGCCCAGGCGGGCCGCGATGTCACCCTTGCGCACCGTGGCGCGCAGGCAGTCGGCGACGTGTACGAGTAGCTGATCACCGGCATGGTGCCCGAGCCGGTCGTTGATCGCCTTGAACCAGTCGAGGTCCATGAACACCACGGCATTGCCGGAGCCACGGCGCTGACTGAGCATGTGCTCCATTTGCTCGAAAAGCAGGTCGCGGTTCGCCAGCCCGGTGAGCGAGTCGTGGGTGGCTCGACGCTCCAGCTCCAGGCGCAGTTCCGCGGCCTCGTCGAGGGCTGTCCTCAGCCCTTCGATGTCGGTGCAGGTCCCAAACCACTTGACGATCGCGCCGGACTCGTCGCGGACCGGGGAGGCGCGTCCGAGCATCCACCGGTATACGCCGTCGTGTCGCCGCAACCGATACTCGATCTCGTACGGCTCGCCACTGCGGGTGGCCTCGTCCCACCGTTGCCGGGCCAGGACCCGATCGTCCGGATGGAACGGCGGGTTCCAGCCGTCCCCCATGCTCTCGGCCAGCGTCAGCCCGGTGAAGTCCGTCCACTGCTGATTGAAATAGACGTGATAGCCGTCGGGACGGGTGACCCACACGATCTGCGGGAGGGTGTCGACCACCTGGCGCCAGTCGATGTGCTCGGCCAACTCGTCTTCGAGAGTGGCCAGGGCCCGGGCGCGCTGCACCGCGCGGTCACTCACCTCAGCCCCCGAACCGCCGCTGGGGGCGGCAGAGTCACTGGGGAGCAAGGGCAACATGATGTGGGTATGGGTAGATGGTCCAACTCCAAAAGCGGTACTGGGTGCCCCACGCTGCTGAAGGACGGTCCGGCCCGGCAGCGCTCACTGCCAACGCCGGTCGCCCCATCGTACGCCCGCGCCCCCGCGACGACGGTGAATTCTCCACACGTGTTTCACGCGCCCTCCGGGCCGGGCGCGACCCGCGCCGCGACGTCGGGCCCGCCCGCTAGCCTCGGGCCATGCGCCTTCTCCACACCAGCGACTGGCATATTGGCCGCACGTTCCACGGGCACAGCACCGACGAGCACCTCGCCCAGGTGCTCGCCGCGATTGCCGATGCGGTGGCCGAGTTCAGCGTCGACGCCGTGATTGTCGCGGGCGACGTCTTCGACAGCTCGACGCCAAAGGCCGGGGCCTTCACCCTCCTTGCCGATGCGCTCCGTGCCATCCGTGGCAACGGCGCCCAGGTGATCCTCACCTCGGGCAACCACGACGGCCCCGCGCGCCTCGCGCACAACGCAGCGTTCGCCTCCGCGGGAGGCGTGCACATCAAGGCAGACCACGCCGACCTGGCCTCCCCCGTGGTGCTCACCGACGAGCACGGCGAGGTACTGATCTACGGCCTGCCCTACCTCCACCCCGAGTTCATGCGGTCGACATATGCAGACTTCGCCGGGTCCACTCACCAGGACGCCCTGTCGTTTGCGATGACCCGCATCAGGGCCGATGCGCTCGCACGCGGGGATGGCAAGGCCGCACCCAGGTACGTGGTCGCCGCCCACTGCTTTGCCGCATCGGCCGCGGGTCAAGCCCCTCCCGAGACGAAGGAAGCCACGGGCCGCGCCGAGGAGCGCGACATCACCCGCGGGGGCCTCAACCTGGTGGACCTGCGGGTGTTCGACGGGCCGGACTACGTCGCGCTCGGCCACATTCACTCGCGCCAGAGACTCAGCGAGACCGTCCGCTACAGCGGTGCGCCGTTACGGTTCTCGTTCGGGGAGCGCAGCAACGCCAAGGGCGCGTGGCTCGTGGACCTCGGCGTGGACGGCCTCGAGAGCAGCACCTGGCTCGAGTTACCGACGCCGCGCGAGGCGGTGCGGCTCGAGGGCACCCTGGCCGAGCTGATCGCACCCGGCGCTCACCCCGGCGCGCAGGACGCCTGGGTCGAGGTAATCCTGACGGACGACCAGCTTCCCCGCGACGCGATGCGCACCCTCCAGCTGCGCTACCCGCACGCCGTCACTCTCACCCACCGGCCGGCGAACCGCCACGACGCCGGCCCTCAGCATTACGCCGAGCGGGTCGAGGGCAAGAGCGACTCCGAGGTGCTGGCGGAGTTCCTCGCGTACGTGCGCAACGGCGCGGGTCCTACCGAGGCGGAGCAGGCACTGCTGAATGACGCCCTCGACGCGATCGACGCGCGGGAGGCGGCCCGATGAAGGTGCTGAACCTCGAGATCGAGGGGTTCGGCCCATACCTGCGGCCCCAGCGCATCGACTTCCGCGAGTTCGACGACGACATCTTTGTCATCACCGGCAAGACCGGCGCGGGCAAGAGCACCATCTTGGACGCGATCGTGTTCGCGCTGTACGACAAGGTGCCGCGATACGAGGGCGCGGAGAAGTCGGTGCGCAGCGACTACTGCACGGCCGCCGACCCCACCGTCGTGACGCTCGAGTTCGAGTCGGGCGTCGATGCTGATGGACAACCGGTGCGCTACAAGGTACGACGGTCGCCCGAGTTCCAGCGCCCCAAGCAGCGTGGAGAGGGGCTCACCACCCAGAAGGCCGAGGCCACGCTGTGGGTCGAGCGTGACGGCGAGTGGGAAACGCTCGCCGTGCGGCCGGTCGAGGCCGGACACCTCGTCAAGGACATCCTCGGCCTCACGGCGGAGCAGTTCCTGCAGGTGATCCTGCTCGCGCAGGGGCGGTTCCAGGAGTTCCTGGACGCCAAGCCGGACAAGCGGCGCGAGGTGTTGCGGTCACTGTTCGGGACCGGGCGATTTGGCGAGCTCGAACGCCAGGTGCGTGAGGTGGCCAAGGCGCGCTCGCACGAGGTCGAGGCGGCCGATGCGAGCCTGGGCGTATTGGTGGCGCGCGCCGCGTCCGAGGCGGGCCTCGACGCGCCGAGTCTCGCCGAACGCGACCAGTGGCTCGCGGCGACGGCCGGCACGCTCGCCGAGCAGGCGGTGGCGGCCTCCGATGCGCGGGTCGCGGCTGGCGAGGCGGCCGATGCGGCGGCCACGGTCCTCGCCGAGGCTCGGGCGGTCGCGGACAAGCACGCGAGGCTCGCTCAGGCGCGCGATACGGTGACGGCGCTCGAGTCCCGGGCTGAGGAGCACGAGGCCGACCGAGTACGGCTGGACGCCGCGACGCGGGCCAGGCCGGTCGCGGCGCCGATGCGCGCGGTCGACCGGGCGGATGCGGAGCTCGAGAGGGCTCAGGTCGCGCGGGATGCCGCCGTCGAGGGCGCGCAGGCCCCCGCCGTAGCGGGCGTGGCCTGGCCGGAGTCCCTCGGCGACCTATCGGAGGCGACCGAGGACGAGTTGGCCGCGCGCGTGAGCGAGCTGGCCGGTGAGATCGGCGCCCTGTCGACGGCGCTCGAGACAGAACTCGCGCTGCCCCGGTTGCGGGAAGAGGCCGAATCGGCCGGCCTGGAGGTCGAGGCCGCGGCGGGCGCGCGCGACGCGGTGCAGGCAGGCCTCGATGCGCTGCCCGAGGTCGCGCGCGAGCTGCGCACGGCGCGGGACCAGGCGGCGACCACGGCGGCGCGGGCGGAGGACCTGGAGCAGGCGCTCGCGCGTGCCGAGGCATCGGCGCAGGCGCACGCGCAAGCCGCCGCCCTGGCCACCACCCTCGTGGAAGCCAGCCACGAGCGGGACGAGGCCCTCGCGGGTCACGCCGCCGCCACCCAGGCCTACAACGACCTGGTGCAGCGCCGCCTGCGGTCGCAGGCCGCGCACCTC
>JBKBNW010000166.1:0-4513 GCA_046295115.1 Demequina sp. | reverse complement strand
TTGTCCGTCATGAGGGTGCTGTAGAAGAAGCTCGTGAGCCCGATCACCAGCATGTTGAGCACGACGCCCACCACGATCTGATTGACCCAGTACTTGGTGGCAAAGATCGCGAGCAATAAGCCCACCAGGCCGCCGGCGATAGGCGCCGCGATCAGCCCCACATAGGCGTTGCCTGCGATCGACGCGAGCAGCGCGGCGAGGAACGCCCCCGCCAGGAGCTGACCCTCGATCGCGATGTTAATGATGCCCGAGCGTTCGCACAGTGTGCCCGCGAGCGCACCGAACACCAATGGCACGGCGAGGAACAGCGCGCTCGTGAGTAGGCCGGTGAGCTGAATCGTGGAGTTGCCGCGGTCCGCGCCCGCCCACGTGAGCAGCGCACCCATGACGGCCATGCCGTACACGATCGGGAGCCACAGGCCCACCTTGCGGTACTGCGTGGCGCGGTAGGCCGTCCACCCGGCGAGTGCAAGCGCGAGCACCGAGAACACCACGACTGCGAGCTTGGCCGGCAGTGTCACCGATGGCAGTTGGAGAAAATCGGTGCTGGCGGCGATGGTGAATGTGGTGCGGGTGCTCGCCGGAGTCGCGAGGCCGAACACCACCAAGGACAACAGTGCGACAGCCCCAAGGCCGATCGCCGGCTTCCAGGATCGCTTGCGGGGGGCCTGAGAACCGGGTCCCATCCCCTGCTCGGGGCTGGTAGCGACCAGTGTGGTGGTCATGCCGCCACCTCCTTCTCCTGGGCGGGGGCTGGCAAGCGGAACATCGATCTCACCAGCGGCGGCGCCGCGATGAACAGCACGATCAGTGCCTGGATCACGAAGATGATGTCAACCGGCAGCCCCGCCTGCACCTGCAACGTGGGCCCCGAGGCACGCAGCCCGCCGAACAAGATCGCGGCCATCACGATGCCGAGTGGGCGCGAGCGCCCCAGCAGCGCCACCGTAATGGCGTCGAATCCCAACGAGCCGGCGGTCGCCGCGGTGAGCACCTTCTCGGTGCCGAGCACCTGAGCGGAACCGGCGAGGCCTGCGAGGGCGCCCGCGATCACCATCACCAGGATGTATCCCTTGGCGACGCTCATGCCGGCGGTGCGTGCGGCGTGAGGGTTGGCGCCCACCGCGCGGAACTCGAAGCCGAGAGTCGAGCGCTCCATGAGCCACCACACGCCAAACGCGCAGGCGAGCGCCAGCAGGAACCCCAGGTGGAGGTTGAACCCGGAACCCAGAATGGCCGGGTACTGCGAGGTCTCGGCAACCACCGGAGAGATGGGATTGTTGCTGTCGGGGCGACGGAACGACTCGAGCGTCAGCAGCCACGCCACCAGATTCAGGCCGATGTAGTTGAGCATGATCGTCACGATCACCTCATGCGCGCCCGTGCGCGCCTTGAGGAAGCCAGGGATGAAGCCCCACACCGCCCCACCGAGCGCGCAGCCGACGACGGCGACGAGCAGGTGGAGGCCCCATGGCAGTTCCCAGGAGAAGCCCACGAAGGCTCCCACCGCAGCTCCAATGATGAGCTGTCCCTGCGCGCCGATGTTGAACAGGCCCGCCCGGAAGCCGATGCCGAGGCCCAGGCCCGCGAAGATCAGCGGGGTCGCCATGGTGAGGGTCTGGGTGAACGGACGGATGATGCCCGCGAACGTCTCAGCGGTGGGATTGACCACCGCCCCCTGGAACATCGCGCTGTACGCCGCGCCCAAGGCACCGCCCATCGCTGACAGCATGTCGCCTGGCCTCGAGAAGAAGTAGCCGGCGGACGATCGGACCTGCTCGTCGGCGAAGATCACCAGTAGGCCGCCGATCGCCAGCGACGCAACCACGGCCATCACGACCACCAGCGTCGAACTCTCGACAATCTCCCGCAGCACTCCCCTGGCGCGATCCTCGCCTGGCCCCTCCGCTCGGTCCTCAGGCTTCTCAGTCACGCTGGTGTCGCTCACGCGGCTTCCTCCTTGCCGTGGGCTCCGGCCATCATGAGCCCCAGGGTGTCGCGGTCCGTATCCGGGTCCACGATGTCGACGATTGAGCCGTGGTACATCACGGCAATGCGGTCCGCGAGCGCGTACACCTCGTCCAGTTCCGAGCTGACGATGATCACCGCGACGCCCTTGTCGCGTTCCTCGATGATGCGCTTGTGCACGAACTCGATGGAACCCACGTCGAGGCCGCGGGTGGGCTGTGACGCGATGAGCACCTTCAGGTCGCGCGCCAACTCGCGAGCGAGCACCACCTTCTGCTGGTTGCCGCCCGACAGCGATCCGGTGAGTGCCTGCGTCGACGTAGTCCGCACGTCGAACTTCTCGACCTGCGCATCAGCGTTGGCCCGCACCACCTTGGGGTCAATCGCTCCCCGGCGCGAATACGGCGCGCGGTCGTAGAGGTCGAGGATGAGGTTGTTGGCGACAGTGAACGCTGCGACCACGCCATCCTCGGTGCGGTCCTCCGGCACAAAGCCGATCCCTGCGTCGAGGTTCTGGCGAATGGAACGCCCCGACAGCAACTTGCCGTCAAGGATTACCTGGCCGTCGGCCGAGGGAAGCAGGCCCAGGATCGCCTCGGCAAGCTCTGTTTGCCCGTTTCCCTGGACGCCCGCCACGGCGAGGATCTCGCCTGCGCGGACCTCAAGTGACACGTTGTCGACATGGGTCACGCCGCTGGCCTCGTCGGTCACCGTGAGGTTTTCAATGCGCAGCACCGGCTCTCCTGGTGCGGCGGCGCCCTTGTCCACCGTCATCGACACGTCGCGCCCCACCATCAGCGAGGCGAGCTCCGCCTGGGATGCGCTCGGCTCCGCAGTGCCCACGACCTTGCCCCGCCTGATGACGGTGATCATGTCCGCGACGGCCTTGACCTCGCGGAGCTTGTGGGTGATGAGCACCACCGCGGTCCCCGAGTCGCGCAGGTGGCGGACGATCTCGAGAAGCTCGTCGGTCTCCTGCGGAGTCAGCACGGCGGTGGGCTCGTCAAGAATCAGCACCTCGGCGTCGCGCGACAAGGCCTTAATGATCTCGACCCGCTGCTGAGCGCCCACCGACAGCTCTCCGACCATTGCATCGGGGTCGATGTCGAATCCGAACCGCTCGGACAACTCGCGCACCTTCGCGCGGGCGGCGTTCACGTCGAGGAGCTTCGCGGGACCTCGCACCTGCTCGTGGCCAAGCATCACGTTCTCCGCGACGGTGAACACGGGCACCAGCATGAAGTGCTGGTGCACCATGCCAATGCCGGCTGCCATGGCGTCCCCGGGCCCGGCGAAGACCACAGGCTGGTCGTTCATCAAAATCTCGCCTGCATCGGCGTCGTAAAGCCCGAACAGAACATTCATCAGCGTGGACTTGCCGGCGCCGTTCTCGCCGAGCAGCGCATGGATGGTGCCGGGCTCCACCACCAAGTCGATCGCGTCGTTCGCGGTGAAGTCGCCGAACCTCTTGGTGATGCCACGGAGCTCGAGTTTCACGCCGTTGTCCTCCTCAGGCTGGACCGCGAGTGCGGCCTGTCAAGTCAAGCACGAGGGGCGCACCGCGTCCACGCGGCACGCCCCTCGCCCTCGATCAGGGAATGGCTTCCCTAGGTGTCGTATTAGCCAGCAGTCGACGGCGAGATGTCGCCGGCGATGATGCCCTGACGAATCTCTTCGATGGCTGCCAGGACCTCGTCAGAGACGGTGCCCTCAGCAAACTCGGCCACGCCCACACCCTCGTTCTCGAGCGTGCCGACGTACGGCGAGTTCTCGAAGCCGTCGACCGACGTCGCGATGGTGTCGAACACGGCGTTCGAGATCTGCTTGAGCACCGACGTGAACATCACGTCCGCGTACTGCGAAGCAGACTCGGTCCAGTCGGAGTCGACGCCAATCATCCACGCGTTACCAGCGGACTGGATGGCGGAGGCGGAGCCGAGGCCCACGGGACCGGCGACGGGCATGACGATGTCCGCGCCCTGGTCGAGGAAGCCCTGCGTGATGTTCTGCCCAGCGGGCTGGTCGGAGAAGTTGCCCACGAATGAGCCCCCGGAGCCGTCCCAGCCGAGCACGGAGACGTCGCCGCCGGTCTCTTCGTTGAAGTAGTTGGCGCCCGCGAGGAAGCCGTCCATGAACACGGTGACCGTGGGGATCTCCATGCCGCCGAAGGTGCCGATGGTGCCGGTCTCGGTGGCCGATGCGGCAGCGTAACCAGCGAGGAACGCGGCCTCTCCGGTCTCGAAGAACAGCGGCTTGACGTTCTCGATGGGCTCGTCGTAACCGAAGTCAACGATCGCGAAATCGACGTCGGGGTTGGCGGCGGCGGCCTCAGCGGTCGCGTCGCCCAGCAGGAAGCCCACCGTGATGATGAGGTCGCAACCAGCCGCGACCTGCGCCTCGAGGTTCGGGCCGTAGTCGCTCTCGGCAGTCGACTCGGCCTGGGCCGTCTCGACACCGAGCTCCGCGCCCGCGCGCACCAGACCGTCGTAGGCAGACTAGTTGAACGAGGCGTCATCGAAGCCGCCCTCGTCGGAAACCATGCACG
>JBKBNW010000165.1:0-4630 GCA_046295115.1 Demequina sp. | reverse complement strand
ATGGCCTGGCCATAGCCCAGCGCCCGCGCATCGGGCTCGCTCAAGTTCAGTACGGGCAGGACGGCCGATGCGGCGGCGCCCAGCGGCACGCGCGGCACCTCGGCACCGGCGTCGACGAGCTCCGCGAGCTGGTCGAGAGTCTGCGCGTCGGCGAGAGTGAGCCCGCCCACGCGCGTGCGGCGCAGTGCGGTGAGGTGGCCGCCCACGCCGTCGCCGTCCACGAGGAGTGCGGCACCCAGGTCGCGCGCAAGTGCGCGGACGTAGGTTCCGGACGACACCTCGACACGCACGTCCAAGTCGATGCGCTCGCCCGCACGGCGGATGTCGAGCACCTCGAAGGCGCTCACGGTGACGGGGCGAGCGGGGATCTCGACGGACTCGCCCTCGCGCGCACGCTTGTAGGCGCGCTGTCCATCGATCTTGATCGCGCTCACCGAACTCGGCACCTGCGAGATGTCGCCGGTCAGCGCGGCCACCGCATCGGCGATCGCCGCGTCCGTCACCGAGGACGCGTCGCGCGAGTGCGTGACGTCGCCCTCCGCGTCGTCGGTGATCGTCGACTGGCCGAGCCGAATGGTCGCGTCGTAGGCCTTGTCGTGGCCGACGATGTACGTCAGCAGCCGCGTGGCGCGCCCGATCCCGACCACCAGCACGCCGGTGGCCATGGGGTCGAGAGTGCCCGCGTGGCCAACCTTGCGGGTGCCCGCGAGCCTCCGCATGCGGCCCACGACGTCATGCGACGTCCAACCCGCGGGCTTGTCGACAATCACGAGCCCGGGGGTGGGCTCGGGCTTAGGAGCCTTCGCCATCCGCGCTGCGGTCGTCGGGACGACGGTAAGGGTCCTCGTCACCCGCGTACGCCGCGTTCTCGCGCAGGCGCGCGATCTCAGCGTCGCGCTGCGCAGCCTCGTGCAGCGCCTTGTCGAGCGTCGCGGCCGTCTCGGGCACCGCGTCGAGGTGGAACTCGAGAGACGGCGTGAGCCGAATCCCGAGTTCCTGCCCCACCAGGGAGCGCAGGCGCCCCTTGGCGGAGGCGAGGGCGGCGGCAGTGCCGGCCCGCTCCTCGTCCCCGCCGTACACGGTGTAGAACACGGACGCCTGTTGCAAGTCACCGGTGACGCGAACGTCAGTGATGGTGACGAACCCCAGGCGGGGGTCCTTGATCTCGGTCTCAAGCGCGCGGGCCACCAACTTCTTGATGGTGCCCGCGAGCCTAAGAGCGCGTGCGCTGTCCGCCATTACTTCCTCGGAATCTCGACCATCTCGAAGGTCTCGATCATGTCCCCGACACGGATGTCGTTGAACTTGCCCAGACCGATACCGCACTCGAAGCCGTCCTTGACCTCGGTTGCGTCATCCTTGAAACGACGCAGGGTGTCGATCGTCGGCTCGCCGACCACGACGCCCTCGCGCACCACCTTCGCCTTGGCGTTGCGGACAATCTTGCCGTTGCGCACCAGGCAGCCGGCGATGTTGCCGAACTTGGAACTGCGGAAGATCTCCATGATCTCCGCGGCGCCAACCTGACGCTCTTCATACTCGGGCTTGAGCATGCCGGTGAGGGACGCCTCGACGTCCTCGAGCACGCGGTAGATGACCGAGTAGAAGCGCATGTCCACGCCCTCGCGGTCCGCGAGGTCCTGCACACGCTCGGCAGGCCGGACGTTGAAGCCAAGGATGATCGCGTTGTCGACCGTCGCCAGGTTCACGTCGTTCTGCGTCACAGCGCCCACGCCGCGGTGGATGATCCGCAGATCGACCTGATCGCCCACATCGATCTGTAGCAGCGCGTCCTCGAGTGCCTCGACGGCACCCGACACGTCTCCCTTGATGATGAGGTTGAGGGTGTCGACCTTGCCCTCCTCGATGGCCTTCGTGAAGTCCTCGAGGCTGATGCGCTTGCGACGCTTCGCGAGCTGCGCGGCCCGCTCTGCGGCCTCGCGCTTCTCCGCGATCTGACGCGCAGTGCGGTCGTCCTCGGCCACCAGGAACGTGTCTCCGGCTCCCGGCACCGAGGTCAGACCAATGACCAGCACCGGACGCGCAGGCAGCGCCTCCTGCACAGGATTGTCGTGCTCGTCGAACATGGCTCGCACACGGCCGTGAGCCGTGCCGGCCACGATCGAGTCGCCAACCCGCAGCGTTCCGGAGTTCACCAGGACGGTCGCGACAGCGCCGCGGCCCTTGTCCAGGTGCGCCTCGACTGCCACACCGCGAGCGTCCTTGTCCGGGTTCGCCCGCAGGTCCAGGCCAGCGTCTGCGGTCAGCAGCACGGCCTCGAGCAGCGCGTCGATGTTCTTGTTCTGAAGTGCGGAGACCTCGACGAACATCGTGTCGCCGCCCCACTCCTCTGCGACCAAGTTGTACTCGGTGAGCTGCTGGCGGATCTTCTCGGGGTTTGCGCCTTCGGCGTCGATCTTGTTGATCGCCACCACGATCGGCACATTCGCCGCCTGGGCGTGGTTGAGCGCCTCGATGGTCTGAGGCATCACGCCGTCATCGGCCGCGACCACAAGGATCGCGATGTCGGTGACCTTGGCGCCACGGGCACGCATGGCGGTGAACGCCTCGTGACCCGGGGTGTCAATGAACGTGATGGCACGCGTGGTGCCCTCGTGCTCGTGGTGAACCTGGTACGCACCGATGTGCTGGGTGATGCCGCCGGCCTCGCCAGCAATGACGTCCGCCTTGCGGATCGAGTCCAGCAGCTTCGTCTTACCGTGGTCAACGTGACCCATGACGGTGACGACCGGGGGACGCTCGACGAGAACGTCGTCGCCTTCTGCCTCGAGCTCGGCCTCGATGTCGAGGCCAAAGTCCTCAAGTAGCTCGCGGTCCTCTTCCTCGGGCGAGACGATCTGGATTCGGTAGCCCAGCTCCTGGCCCAAGGTCTCGAACGTGGCCTCGTCGAGCGACTGCGTGGCAGTGGCCATCTCACCGAGGTGGAACAGCACGGTGACCAACGAGGCGGGGTTGACGTCGATCTTCTCGGCGAAGTCCGACAGCGTCGCACCGCGACGCAAACGAATCAGCGTCTCGCCGTTACCGCGAGGGATCTGCACGCCGCCGATGGACGGCGCCTGCTGCTGCTCGTACTCGGCCCGCTTGGCGCGCTTGGACTTGCGCGAGCGTGCAGGACGACCACCCTGGCGACCGAAGGCGCCAGCGGTACCGCCACCACGACCGCGTCCGCCAGCGGCGGGACGGCCACCGGGGCCACCGCCGAAGCCGGGACGGGCACCGGGGCCACCAGGACCACCGGCGCCGCCGGGGCCACCAGGACCACGGCCGCCGGGGCCACCAGGAGCGCCGCGACCGGGGGTGCGGTTAGGCATCTGACCCGGCGAGGGGCGGGGGCCCCTGCCACCGGGACCGGCTGCTCCACCCGGACCGCCAGGCCCAGCGGGCCCTCCGGGTCCAGTGGAACCGCCGGGAGCAGGCGCACCGGGACGGGCGCCGGGGCCGCCAGGACCGCGGCCGCCGGGGCGCTGCGTCTGGAACGGGTTGTTGCCTCCGGGACGCGGACGCGGGCGGGGGCCGGCAGTGCGCTCGGAGAACGGGTTGTTGCCGCCGGGGCGCGGGCGCGGCTTCGGCATGTCAGTGGACGCCGCGGCTGCGGGGGTGTCCTCGCCGGCCGAGGGCTGTTCAGCAGCGGGCGCGGGGGCGCGCTCGACAGCAGGAGCCTCGGGTGCAGGCGTCGAGACCTCAGGCGCGGGGGCCGGCGGCTCGGGGGTTGCGGGCTTGGGAGCCGCAGGCTTGGGGCCTGGCTTTGCGCCGGGCTTGGGTGCAGACTTCGCCGCGGGGGCGGAGTCGGACTTCTCGGGCGCTGCGGGGAAGGCTTCACGAGCCTTGCGCACCACAGGTGCTTCAAGGGTCGACGAGGGACCCTTGACGTATTCGCCGAGCTCATTGAGCTTGGTGATCAGCGCTTTGCTCGGTACGCCGAGCTCTTTCGCGATCTCGTGAACGCGGGGCTTTGCCACAATTCTCCTGTCTCGGTTCGACCGAGGCAGGGTCGAACCATCGTTACGGGTAGGCACTCATTGCGAGGCACTCATCAGACGACCATGGGCTTTCGTCCCGTTCTGTCGATGGCTGGGATGGTGGGCGGCCCGCGCACTCACGCGTCCGGAAGGACAACGCCCGACGCGTCGGCACCGGGAGAGCGCAATGCCCTCCCGAACTGACGGCGTCGAAGTGCAAGTGCGACGCAGTCGGGATCGGGATGCAGCCACGCTCCCCGACCCGGCTTGTTGCCGTGCTCGTCGACGACCACACGGTCGTCCTCGAGCACGAGTCGCACAAGAACCGACCGAGAAGCCTTGCCGCGGCATCCCACGCACGTCCGCACGGGAACGTGCGGGAGCGCGCCGGAGTCGGCGACAAGCTTTCTCGGCTTCATCAGTCTAGCGCGTCACCGCTCGGGAGCGGAACGGGTGTCGTCGGCGCGCCCCGGGAGTTCGGGAGCCTCGTCCGATCGGATGTCGATGCGCCACCCGGTCAGGCGCGCGGCGAGCCGGGCGTTCTGACCCTCCTTGCCGATCGCGAGCGACAGGTGGAAGTCCGGCACCACGACTCGGGCGGCGCGCGCCTCCTCGTCCACGACGGTCACGGAGACGACCCGCGCCGG
>JBKBNW010000164.1:0-4633 GCA_046295115.1 Demequina sp. | reverse complement strand
CGACACCCGCTACCAGCTGGAAAGGCTGGGCTACTTCTGGCAGGACCCGGTGGACTCCCGCCCCGGGGCGCTGGTGATGAACCGCATCGTGCCCCTCAAGGAGGGCTACCGGCCTCAGTAAAGGGGCCTAAAGCCCCACGCTCACCCCCACCCCCGGCCCGGCGAACGACCCCGCCCCACCGCCCTGTACCCGCGCGGGCCCCCCTCCGGGGCGGCCCGCGCTTTTTCGTTGGGCGCGTGGTCACCATCGACGTGACAAGCCTGTGGATATCTCCCGTGGCGCGCATCTGCCTGGCACGCTGGCGGAATGCATCTCAACCCCGCCGCGCCCGTCCTCGCACTACCCGGCGCAGGCGTGCAGGTGGGCTGGGACTCGCCACTCATTCTCGAGGACGCGACGGTGGCCGATGCCCGGTTCCTGCGGTCGCTTGAGGGCGGCAGGCGCGTGGGGGTGGCCGAGCGGCGCCGGCACGCTGACCTGCTGGCGCGGCTCGCGGGCCACGGCCTGTTGGTCGCCGACGACCCCCAGCACCCCGGGTCCCGGTGCGTGCGCATTCACGGGGCGGGCGCACTTGGCACCGAGGCTGCCGTGGCGCTCGCGCGCGCCGGTATCGCGGTCACCGTGGTGGACCAGGCACGAGCCCGATCAGGGGCTGCCCCCCACCTGCCCGACCCCGACTGCGGCGCGGTGGCGCTCGCACGAGTCCGCGAGGCCGTTCCTGCGGCACAGCTGCGCGGCGTGTTCGCGGATGCGTTTGTCGACGTGCTGATCTCTGCAGGGCCCGCGGTGGCGCGCGCCCGCGCTCTGCTGCACGCCAATCAGCCGCACCTGCTGGTCGAGTGCGGCGAGTCGGCCGTGCGGGTGGGCCCGCTGGTGGTGCCGGGGGTCACCGCGTGCGCCACCTGCCTGGGGCTCGCGGAGTCACAGGCGCGCCGGGCGTGGCCCGTGCTCGCCCTGCAATGTGACTCGCGGCGGCCACGCGTCGCGCCAGTGACGGCCACGATCGCGGGCGCTCTCGTGGCCCGTGAGGTGCTCGCCTTCGTGCAAGGCGCGCGGGCCACGACGTGGCGGGTGAGCGGCGACGGGGTGACCGCGGTCGATCCCGTGCCCGCGCACCCGGACTGCCGGTGCCTGGGCGACGAGGTCACAGCAGGTGCCGCGGCGGCGGCAGGGGGTGCGTGAGCGCGTCAGTTGTCGGAGACGACCCTCAGGATCTGCGCACCGAACTGGTCGAGCTTCGAGGCGCCCACGCCGCGGACTGCCGCGAGCGCGCCCATGGTGGACGGGCGCTGCTGTGCGATCTCGACGAGCGAGGCATCCGTGAGAACCGTGTATGCCGGCTTCGAGGACTCCTGCGCGAGGTCGAGGCGCCAGGTGCGCAGCGCCTCAAACAAGTGGGCCTGGTCGGCGTCGAGGTCCGCGAGCTTGGCCGACGACTTGGCTCTGCCCTGGCGCGGACGTGCCACCTCCGGCCACCAGCGCTCGAGGAACCGGGTGCGCTTGCGGGTGCCGCGACCGCCGGCTTTGCGCGACCGCGCGAAGCTCAGCAGCACGTGCTCGCGCGCGCGGGTCACCGCGACGTACAGCAGCCGCCGCTCCTCCTCGATGGCCTCCGGGGTCTCCGCGAGGGAGATCGGCATGAGGCCCTCGGAACAGCCGATGATGAACACGGCGTCCCACTCAAGGCCCTTGGCCGCGTGCATCGTGGTGAGCGTGACACCCTCCACCGCCGGGGCGTGCTGCGCCTGAGCACGATCCGCGAGGTGCTCGACGAACTCGCGCACGGTCGCGCTCCCGCCGCCGTCCGCATCGAAGTCGTCCGCCAATTGGACGAGAGCCTGCAGCGATTCCCAGCGCTCCCTCACCGCTCCCCTAGCGGCGGGCGCCTGCTCGGTCCACCCCGCATCGGTGATCGCGTCGCGGACCTGCTCGCCCAGGGGTGCGTCCGTCGCGCCGACGGCGGCCCCGCGCAGCAGCACCATCGCCTTGCGGACCTCCTCGCGGTCGAAGAACCGGCGGCCGCCGCGGATCAGATAGCCGATGCCACGACTCGCGAGCGCGTCCTCGAGTTCCTCGGACTGGCTGTTGGTGCGGTACAGGACCGCGATCTCGGAGGCCGGGATGCCGGACGAGATGAGTCGCTCGATGCGCTCGGCGACCGCCGCCGCCTCGGAGCCGTCGTCGTCGTACGCCGTGTACACCGGGTCGGGGCCCGAGGGCCGCTGAGCGATCAGCTCCACGCCGGTGCGTGCCGCTCCTTTGGCCGCCATCAGGCCGTTGGCGAGCTTCACCACCTGCGGCGTCGAGCGGTAGTCGCGCACCAGGCGCACCACGGTCGCGTCCGGGTGAGTGCGGGGAAAGTCGAGCAGGTGCCGGGGGGAGGCCCCGGCGAACGAATAGATGGTCTGCGCCGGGTCGCCCACCACGCACAACTCCTCACGCCCGCCCAGCCACTGATCCAGCAGAAACTGCTGCAGCGGCGACACGTCCTGGTACTCGTCGACCACGAAGTGGCGGTACTGACGGCGGATCTGCTCGCCCACCTCGCCATGCCTGCCAATCATGTCCGCGAGCAGCAGCAGAATGTCCTCGAAGTCGAGCACCACCGCCTCCGTCTTCGCGTCCTCGTAGGCCCGCATCACGTCAGCCACCTGGCGTCGGTCGACCCCCGCGGGTGCCGGGCGGCCCGCATCGGCCGTCACCTGGGCGTAGTCGTCCGCTCCCACCAGCGACACCTTGGCCCACTCGATCTCGCTCGCGAGGTCGCGCACCGTGAGACGGTCGGGGCTGAGCCCCACGTGGCGCGCGGCGCGGCCCACCAGCGACGCCTTCTGCTCGACCAGTCGCGGGATCTGCCCCCCGACCACCTGCGGCCAGAAGTAGCTCAACTGACGGAGAGCGGCGGCGTGGAAGGTGCGCGCCTGGACGCCCTGAGCGCCGAGCGCGCGCAGCCGCTCACGCATCTCCCCCGCCGCACGCGCCGTGAAGGTCACCGCCAGCACTGACTGCGGGTTGTAGGCGTTGACGCGCACGCCGTACGCGATCCGGTGAGTGATGGCCCGGGTCTTGCCCGTGCCGGCGCCCGCGAGCACGCACACGGGCCCGTGGAGGGCGGTGGCGACGTCGCGTTGCTCGGGGTCGAGCGCGTCGAGGATCTGGTCGGCTGACATCTCCGGCATTGTGTCAGGCCGCAGTGACACTCGGACACCCCGCGGTGACCTCAGGCCAGCGTCGAGCCGTACCACTCCTCCAGCATGCGCCGGGCGATCGACCCCGAGGGTGCGAGCACCAGGGTGCCGTCGGCGACGCGGGTGTCGAGATCGGCGCGGGAGACCCACATCGCGTCGGTGATCTCCTCGTCATCGAGCGTGAACGCCGGGTCGTCAACGCGCGCGCGAAACCCCACCATCACGGATGCGGGGAAGGGCCACGGCTGAGAGCCCGCGTAGGTGAGGTCGCGCAGCCGCAGCCCCGACTCCTCGGCCACCTCGCGGTATGCCGCCTGCTCGAGGCTCTCCCCCGGCTCCACGTAGCCGGCGAGGTGCGAGTACCGGTACGCCGACCAGTGGCTCGCGTGGGCCATCAGCATCCGATCGTCCGCGTCCGTGATCGCGACAATCACGGCGGGGTCGGTGCGCGGGTAGTGGTCCTTGAGGTCCGCGGGGCAACGGCGCACCCAGCCGCCCATCCGCGGCGCTGTCGGTTCCCCGCACAGCGCGCACCGCGGGTGGGAGGCGTGCCATGCGGTGATCGCGACCGCGGTCGTTGCAATCTCGCGGTCCCGGGCACCGTCGTCGCCTCGCTGTGAGAAGACTCCCAGCAGCTCCCGCAGCGGCGTCATGCGCGCGCCTGGCCCTCCCGCGTCAATGGGGCCTTCCGGGACAATCGCGACCAGGTGCCGCCCGCCGTCGCGCCCCAAGTAGACCTGCAATGAGTGCGCGGGCCGCTCGGCCGGGGGCAGTTCGACGAGGTCGCCGTCCACCGCCAGCAGCGCCCCGTCCCGCACCACCACCGCATCGGCCGCCGCCATGTCCACGTGGTCCCGCAGATCGCCTGCCCGGTCGATGATGAGCGGCGCGTCGAGCAACAGGTGATGATTCACGCCATCACGCTACGTCACCTCGCTCGGCCCGTGCACGCGGCCGATGCGTGTGCGCCCTCGTCGCGGCGCAGACAGTGCGGGGGGCGGGCAGGCCGGACCCGCGGCGCGCTCGGGCGGCGTGGCTGTGGCATCCGCACCTGGGAGGTTCTATCGTGAGTGCGTGCCTCGTTCGCCGCTCGCCCTCGCCGCTCTCGCGTCTGTCGCCGTCCCCGGCCTCGACGTGTATGACGTGCTCCGGAGTCCTCACACCGACGCCGACTTCGACGTGGTGGTGGTCAAGGACTCCACCGGGACGCGGTGGATTGTGCGGGCCCCCAAGCGCCCGGCGGCCGGCGCGGCCCTCGAGGCCGAGCGGGGCCTGCTCGACGCCCTCGCCCGCGCACACGACACCGATCTGTTGTCGTTCGACGTGCCGCGGCCTCGGGGGACGGCGTCCATGGCCGAGGCGGAGGGCGGGCGAGCCGTTGTCTACTCCGAGGTCAGCGGCAGTGCGCTCGTGCTGTCTCGGCTCGAGCCCGGCCCGGGCCTCG
>JBKBNW010000163.1:0-4648 GCA_046295115.1 Demequina sp. | reverse complement strand
GCTGTTCGCGGTCAGGAGCCGGACATCATCGAGCCGAGGCCCGAGATGGTCTGCTGGTGCTGCTCTTCAGCGGCAGCCTGGTCACGTTCGGTGCCACGCAGTGCGTCCTCAAGGGTGACGAGCACGTCGTTGAGCTTGCGGGACTCCTGGTCCCAGCGGCCCAGCAGTTGCGTGAACGAGTTCGCCGCCGCACCGGTCCAAAAGCCGCGCAACTGTTCGATCTCGCCGCGCACGTTCGCGATCTGGCGGTCAATGTTGCCCTTGGCGGTGTTGACCGCTACGGCGCCTTCGCGGAGCGCACCTTCTTCAGCGGAAATGTGCTGAGCCACGCCTACCTCCTTCAGGTCAGTCGATGGGACGTGACGTGCCTGGAAAGGCTGCCCTTAGGCAATCGACTGTCCCGTCCCCTGCCAGTCGACATCGGAACAATAACCGCTGATGTCACGATTCTCCAGACCAAACACCAATCCATCACACCACCACCATTCACCACGCCGGGTCGACCTGTTGCGTTGCTGCAGGTGGCTATACACTCCGGGGGAGTCCACCAGGTTTCCACTACGCGCGCTGCGCTCGCCACTGTCCGGGGAGGAGTTCATTGACCCAGCCTTCTGCTGCACCAATGTCATTGGTACGGGTCAGCATCGTCAGTGAGGACCGGCGCCTCGACGTGGGCGTGCCTGGGAGCGTGCCGCTCGTCGAAGTCATTCCCGGCTTCGCGCGTAGCCTCGGCGTGCTGGATCCGACGCTCGTCCATGGCGGTTACGCACTACGGCGCGCGGACGGCGGCGAACTGGATCCCAGTCTCAGCGCTACGGCACAGAGCGTCCACGACGGGGATGTGCTCACGTTGTCACGAGGCGGCCTCGTGGCCGACCCGCGTGTCTACGACGACGTCACCGAGGCCGTCCTCGACGCCACCTCAGAACTCCACCGCCCGTGGTCGCCTTCAGACAGCACGCGGACCGCCTTGTCCGTGAGTCTGACGTTCCTCGCGCTGTGTGCGGTCCTGCTGTTCAGTCTTGGACCGGCCGTCGCGTACAGCGCCGTGCTCGCGGGGGGAGGGGCGGTGGTGCTGCTGATCGCTGCCGCGGTCCTGGCCCGCCTGAGGCAAATCGAGGCCGGCCACGCGTTCGGCGTGGCCGCAGTGGTGTTCGCGGGGCTTGCGGGGTATCTCGCACTCGACACCGACGCACGCTGGGGCCTTCCGATTGCGGCCGCTGGCGGCGCCGCGGCAGCCACCGGCGTGGTGGCCGCGCTGGTCTGCCGGCCCCGCGCGGAGGTGCACCTCGTCGGGATCGTATGGGGACTTATCGTCGCGGTGCCCGCCACCATCACCGCCGTGTCGCCCGCGGCCGCGGTGCCGGCCTTCGCGGTCACGGTCGCGATTGCGGCGAGCCTGAGCAACCTGTTGCCGTGGCTCGCTTTCAGCTCGACGCGCATCAAGGTGATCTCTCCGCAGAGCGACCAGGAGATCTTCGCGGAGCCCGCGCCAATTGATGCCGAGGCGATACGGGCACGAGCCGCCGCTGGAGCGCGTGTGCTCGTCGCATTGCGGCTCGGCACTGGCTTGTTGGTGTTGCTCGCCACGCCGCTCGTCGCGGGGTCAGGAGTCGCAGGCGCGGCTCTCACCGCACTCGCGTTCCTCGGAATGATGTTCCAGTCGCGGCAGGCCTACGCGCGCGCGGCCGTGCTGGTCGTCATGGCCGTGGGCGCAGTCGGTGTGGCAGTCACGGCGCTCACCTTCGCGTTGTCCCAGACGGCTCACCAGGGGACGCTGCTCGGGATCTTGCTCGGTACGACCGCGATTCTCGTGGGCGTCACGCTGCTCAGCCCTCGAGCCCGCATGGGACTCGCGCGAGCCGCGGACACGGTGGAGGTGCTCGTCCTCGCCTCGCTGCTGCCTCTCGGGGTGCTCGCGGCGGGCTGGGCGTAGGCGATGGCCACCAAGAAGGACCTGATCGACGCCCAGTCCTACAGCCGCCGGCGCCTGCTCGCTGCTTTCACGTCTGGGGCCCCGGGCGGCAAGGAGGTCGAGCCCACCTCGCCCATCAAGGCCCTGATCGGCGGGGTCGTGCTCGCCGCGATGGTGGTCCTCGGCGGCGTCTTCTATGGATTCATCAAGCCGGGTCTGCCCTCAGGGTGGGAGTCGAACACGCTGGTGATGGTGCGCGACACCGGAGCGCGATACCTCTCGCTCGGCGGGACGCTCCACCCCGTGCTCAACGCGACCAGCGCGCGGCTTCTCACACCCGCCGACGACTACTCGGTGGTGACCACCGACTCCGGCTCGATTGCCGATGCGCCAATTGGGCCCGGCATCGGCATCGTCGGGGCTCCGGACGATGTCCCGGTGCCCGATGCGCTGGTGGACTCGGGATGGACGGCGTGCGCCAACGCCACGGGGACCGCGGTGTCCCTCCCCGGCGAGCCGACGGCCCAGGTCGCGGCGGCAGGGACGGTGGTGGTGAGCGACGGTCTCACCTACGTCGTCGCTGGTGGGTACCACTACGCGGTCGCGAAGGCAGAGGCCGATGCCGTCCTGCGCGCGGTGGGGCTGGCGGAGGCGCAGCCCATCGACGTCGACTCGCGCTGGCTCAATCTCTTCGAAGCAGGCACTCCGCTGGGTCCGCTCACCGTCGACGGGGCAGGCGAGCCGCTTGGCGATAGCCCACTGGTCGTGGGAAACGTGGTGCACCCGCAGGGCAGCACCAACCGGTTCCTCGTCACACAGGAGGGGGAGCTCGCGGCAGTCAGCCCGCTCGCCCAGCAGCTCTACTTGCTCGGCACCGGTGCGCTGCTCGGGGGTGAGCGCGAGGTCACCCCAGGCGAGATCGCAGCCATGCCCACGGCGTCGGCCGTTGCCGGTGGAACCGACTGGCCGACGGACACCCTGACCCCACTGGGCCAGGACTCGGTGCCGTGCGCGGTGCTGCAGCACGACGCAGCCGGCAGGCCGGGCACGGCCCTGGGCACGTCCACCCCCACGACGGACGCCGGGGGAGTCACGGTGCGCGCCCGCGGCGGAGCGCTCGTGACAACGGGCGGCAGGGGCGACCAGGCTGCGCGCGAGCTGGTCCTGGTCGACGAGTCTGGCACGGCGTATCCGCTCCCGGGTGCGGACGCGGCGGTGTTGTCGAGGCTCGGCTACGACACCGCGACCGACGTGTCCGAGGTGCCCCGAGTGTGGATGCAGTTCTTCGCATCCGGACCTTCCTTGACGGTTGCAGCCGCAGGGTCGACCCCAGCAGGCGCCGCCGTCGATCTCGGCGGCTCTGCCCCAGCGCCGACCCCGTCGTCGTCGGTGGTCGTCGACGCGGCCGGCGTCTCGTGTGAGCGCGGCACTATCGAATACACGGAGGCCACTCCCCCTGCGCTCGACATGCTGCAAAGCGAAGGCGCGTGGGCACACGCCACCGGGGCGGGGGTAGTGGTCGCGGTCGTCGACTCCGGCGTCGACGCGCGCAACGCCCACCTTCGCGGTGTCGTCACGGGCGGCACGGACCTCGTGGGCGATGGTGAGGGCCAGGGTGGCCTGGCAGACCTCCACGGCCACGGCACGGCAATCGCGGGGCTGATCGCCGCGCAGCCGGTCGCCGGCTCAGGAGTGGTGGGGCTCGCGCCCGATGCCTCCGTGCTGTCCGTGCGAGTGTTCCGCGGCATCGATGACCAGTCGATCGAGGCGGGCTACGGCCCCGACCCGCAGCGCCTGGCGGCGGGGATCGAATGGGCGGTTGCCAACGGCGCCGACGTCATCAGCGTTTCGCTGAGTGACGATGCCGACGTCCCGGCCGTGCGCTCGGCGATCGAGACGGCTCAGGCCCACGGCGTGCTGGTAGTCGCGAGCGCGGGCAACCGCAACACCGCCACCGTCACCACGGACTCGCCACGCTACCCGGCTGGTTACGACGATGTGCTCGCAGTCACTGCGACCGACGCGACGGGCGTAGTCACATCGGACTCCATCCACGGGCCACACGTCGAGATCGCGGCACCTGGCCACAATGTCCTCACCGCGACGACTGGCGGAGGGGACTGCATGTACGCGCAGGATGCGCCGTCCTCCAGTTACGCAACCGGTTACGTCGCGGCGGCCGCCGCGCTGGTGCTCGAGGCGCACCCCGACAGCACCGTGGAGCAGACCCGCTACCGATTGCTCGCCAGCGCCGCACGCGGCAACGCCGATGCGCGAGACGACGTCCGCGGCTGGGGCACTGTGCAACCACTAGATGCGATCGTGCTCGTCCCTGGCAGCGGAGAGCGGGGGCCGGACAACCCCTTCACCGGCACGCCCGCGCAGGTGGTGACTCCGCCAGCAGCAGAGCTCACGACGCTGCATGTGGAACGACCATTCGACCGCACCCAGGCGGTGATGCTCGGCGCGGGCACCGTGGGTGCTCTCGCTCTCGCGGGACTGGGCACACTCCTGGTGCTCCGCCGCGAGCCGACCGACATTGACTCTGCTGCCGATGCGCACGAAGGGCTGCTGGACCGTCGCCAAGACGCGGCGACCCAACTTTTGCACTGAGTTGTCCGTCTGGCCCGTTGGCCGACTGACCGGCCTACTGGTTGATCGGTGCGGGTCGCTCACTCACCACCACAGCAGCGCGGCGGCGGCGGCCCCGACCACCACGAGCACGCAGGTTCC
>JBKBNW010000162.1:0-4649 GCA_046295115.1 Demequina sp. | reverse complement strand
TCAGGTCCTTGTTCTTCTTGATCTTGCTCGCGCCCGCGAGACCGAAGATCAGGATGATGACCAGCAGGATGCCGGCGACCACGAGTGCGGCTGCCCAGGTTTCGAGGATGAGAGCGAACGCAAGCACGGCCGCAGCCACGAGCACCAACAGCATGAAGAACCCGAGCACACCGGCGATGGCGATGAACGCCGCCCCCTTGGCGAGTTCGCGGCCCTTGATCTTCATCTCGAGCTTGGCGACCTCGACCTCGGCCTTGATGGTGGCGATCCACTTGCCGGCGACGGCGCCGAGGACTGCGTTGATGAACATCTTCCCGAAGTTCTTGTCAGACATGTGTGCTCCCTTAGTCGCTTGCGCCTAGTACATCGTCTATCGGTACACCAGCGCAAACGCGCGAGGCGTCACAGATCATCCGACTCGACCTGCGCCAGTGCGTACTCGAGCGTTGCCGCGAAACTCGGCAGGGTGCGGGCGTAGTAGGGGACTCCCCAGGCCGCCTTCCTCACTGCGTACGCGCGAGCGCGCACGATCTGCGTGGGGGTCGCCCCCACGGCCTCGAGCAGTTCACGGCGGGCCGGGGCATGCAGGCACGCCCAAGCCGGCAGCAAGTCAAGGGCGGGGTCGCCGATTCCGGATGCGCCCCAGTCGATCACGCCCGTCAGGCGGGGCGGCAAGCCGGTCAGGACATCCTCGATCAGCAGGTTGCCCGGCAACAGGTCTCCATGGACCCAACTCGTGGGCGCTGCCGGCTCGCGGGCCGCGAGTTCCACTGCAGCGTCCCATGCGGCAAGTGCAGGACCGGAACCCAGGGCGACGACGTGTGGCCGGGTCGCCGCATCGTCCGCCCGGAACTCGAACATTGCCGCGGCGACGGTGCCGAGAGCATGCAGTGCCTGGTTGGCGCGTAGGGCCCGGATCACGGCGCTGAGCCCGTCGACCAACGCCCTTTGGTCACCGGGCGACGTGGGGTCCGGGTGCCGACCGGGAAGCCGTCGGTAGACCCCCCAATGCCAGGCCATGCCCGCGGCGGGCTCGCCGCGGAACAGCTGGGTTGGCACGCGCACGCCGGTGGGGGCCAGCGCGGTCGCCAGTCGAGGCAGGCGGATCGAGTCGTCCCCGGCCTCGTCCTCACCCCAATCGATGATGGGGACACGCACGACCATGTCCGTGCCGAGCAGGTCGACACGGTGCACGGTGCCGTCCGAAGACAGCGGGGTGAGCGGCAGGTGGGACCACTGGGGAGCCTGATCGGCGATGAGACGGGCGACCAGTGAGTGCGGCACGTCGGCTTGCGCCTCGTGAAGCCGCGGAGGCTCGGGGGCGCTCATGGGGAGACTCTAGGGACCGCGGCCTGTGGGGTCCATTCACGAGGCGGCTGTGACATGCGAAAAGCCCTCGCCGGCGGGCAAGGGCTGATCTGTTGTGGCTCCGACCGGCGTCGATCCGGTGACCTTTCGATTTTCAGTCGAACGCTCTACCAACTGAGCTACAGAGCCGTGCGGCAAACTGCTCCGCTAAGCGCAATGCCCCTTGCGAACAAGGGGCATTGACACCCGCGACCCTGACGGGACTTGAACCCGCGACCTCCGCCGTGACAGGGCGGCGCGCTAACCAACTGCGCTACAGGGCCTCGTGGAACTCACGCAAGCGTGAGGACCGTATGAAGTCTAGACCATCCCCAAGGACAGTCGTACCCCCAACGGGATTCGAACCCGTGCTACCGCCGTGAAAGGGCGGCGTCCTAGGCCGCTAGACGATGAGGGCGCCGTCTGACGCGCCATATCGATGCGTCAAGGACGGTGCCCATGCTACGGCCGAGTGGGCCAAACGCCAAGTCGCGAGCGCGCGCAAGCGGGGACGGCCGATGCGCGGGCGGGGTTGCGCGACAATGGTCGCCATGGTGGAGATGTCGCGCGAGGAGTTCGAGCAGGCCGTCGACGACGCCCTGGAGAGGATCCCGGAGAGGCTGCTCGACATGGTCGACAACGTGGTGATCCTGGTCGAGGATGAGCCCGAGGGCGATGATCCCGAGCTGCTCGGCCTGTACGACGGCGTCGCGCTCACCGACCGCGGCTCCGAGTGGGGGCTCGGCGACCTCCCGGACCGCATCTTCATTTTTCGCAATCCCACGCTGCGTGCGTGCGAGGACGCCGACCACGTCCGCGACGAGGTCGCCATCACCGTGGTCCACGAGATCGCCCACCACTTTGGCATCGACGACGACCGGCTGAACGAGCTCGGCTGGGGCTAGGGCGCTAATCGAGAGTGGTCTGATCCGCGAGAACGTCGAGGATGCGTGTCGCAGAGTACCTGCGCCCGTAGTTCCCGCCCGTGACCTCCGTCAGGAAGCCGAGGGCCTCGAGACGCTCGATCGCCGCCTGCGCTGGAGGCGTAGTGCACTCGAGCTCTCGTGCGACGTCCCGCGCAGAGACGACGGGTCGGCGGACCAGGAGTTCCGGCAGTCGACGCTGAACTGAGCCAGCTCTAGACCCCTTGACCGCATCGGCCATCTCCTCCGCGATGCGGACGACGCTGTTGATCTTCCGCAACACGTCGTTCGAGGACTGCTCAACGGCTGTGGAGAAGAACTCAATCCAAGATGACCAGTCGCCGTGGGCAGACACATTGAACAGTCGTTCGCGGTACTCATCGTCGTGGCGTTCGAGCCACGGTGAGACCGTCAGCAGTGGTTCGGCCAGCACTCCGCGTGCCATGAGAGCGTGGACGACCAGCATGCGCCCGATGCGCCCGTTGCCGTCTGTAAACGGGTGAATCGTCTCGAACTGGTAGTGGAACATCGCGACCTCTACCAGGTCGGGAGTGCCTCGAGCCGGCGCCTCCCGTTCCCAGTCCAGCAGTGTGCTGACCGCGGCTTCGAGCGCGACTCCAGGTGGCATCGGCACGAACCGCGCTTCGTCGATGGATCCCGTGGGGCTGCCGATGGCGACCTGTCCCGTTCGGACGCGGCCCGGGTCGCGGTCTGCTGATCGGGTTCCATCGACGAGCATTCCCTGGAGTTCGCAGAGAAGGCCCGTGGTGAGGCGGCGTCCGTCGGCGGCGCGGGTGAAGCAGAGTCGGGCCGCACGCACGTAGTTGAGAATCTCGCGCATCTCCGCCGATTGGTTGGCGGCGTCCTCCTCGTCTGCTTCGAGAACGGCGCGTGCTGGCTCGAAGGTTCCTTCGATGGCGGACGTCGACTGCGCCTCCAAGCGCAGTAGCGGTGCAGACATCCACCCCGCGAGGTCTCGTGCGCCTGACACGCGTGCAACCTGGTCGAGCCTGGACAGCGCACCGGTCGCGTTGACGACGGCATTCCAGGC
Source organism: Demequina sp. (assembly GCA_046295115.1). Lineage (GTDB taxonomy): Bacteria > Actinomycetota > Actinomycetes > Actinomycetales > Demequinaceae > Demequina. The sequence continues at coordinate 1,328 of JBKBNW010000162.1, read as the reverse complement.
CGGGGTTCTGAGTTCGGGTGCCTCGCCGAGCGGGTGCGGAATGAACGCTTTGTGAAGGTATGGCCTTCGAGTCCGGGAGTCAGTCCCCGCGATGCGGGTGAGGTGGCCTGAGGGGCTCTGTGACATCAACTCGAGATCCATATTTATAGGATAGGCGACTTTCCTATACTTTCACCAGCGTGATTCATAGTTAGTCACCACCACCCCAACACAAGTGGGGTTGAGGGTGGACCTAGCCCCGTGAGGGGCCTAGAGGACGTCGACTGGGGCCCAGCCCTGGCGCCGCAGGTCGAAGACGAACTTCTGCACGACGGCCTGCGACTCTTCCTCGTTCTCGCACTGCTCGTAGCCCACGTGGGGAGGCCGCTCCGGGGCGGCCGTGTCGGTGGTGGTGACCACGAGTGTCGCGTCGTTGTCCTCGAGGTGGAACACCTTCACCTGGGTGCCCTTGGTCATGCTGAACGGTTCCATCCGTCCAGCGTACGTGCGACCCGCTCTAGCCGACCGCGCGCGACCCGGGGTGCGCGGCCCATGCGGAGGCGACCATGTCGCGCACCGAGTGCCGCATGCGCCAGTCGAGGTCGTGCGAGGCGCGCCTGCCGGAGGCGACAATCCGCGCCGGGTCCCCCGCCCGTCGCTCGGTCAGCACGGGCTCTACGTCCACGCCCGCCACCTCAATGCACGCGTCCACGATCTCGCGCACGGAGGTGCCGGTGCCCGAGCCGAGGTTGTAGGCCATGCGCAGGTCTTCACCGCGGTCGAGAGCCTGGGCCGCGACCACGTGGGCGGCCGCGATGTCCGCGACGTGCACGTAGTCCCGTACACACGTGCCGTCGGGGGTGTCGTAGTCGGTGCCGTAGATGCGCGGCGCATCGCCCCTCGCGATCGCGCCCATCACCAGCGGGAACAGGTTGTGGGGTGATGAGTCGTAGACCCCGGGCGCGCTCGAGCCCACCACGTTGAAGTAGCGCAGGGCGGTGTGGCGCAGCGGAGTGCCCGCGGAGCGGCACGCGGCGGCCTGCTCAACGATCGCGCGCTCGGCCGCCAGCTTGGACGAGCCGTACGGCGACTCGGGATGCGTGGGGGTGTCCTCGGTGACGAGGTCGGTGTCAGGGGTGCCGTACACCGCGGCGCTGGACGAGAACACGATGCGGTCGATGCCGAGCTCCTGCATTGCCCCCAGCACCGCCACCGTGCCCCCGAGGTTCTGCCTCCAGGTGTGCAGCGGCCGCTTGACGGACTCACCCGCGTACTTGAACGCGGCGAGATGCACCACCCCGGTGATGGCGTTCTCCTCCATCACGTCGCGCACGTCGTCCTGGTCCGTC
>JBKBNW010000161.1:0-4651 GCA_046295115.1 Demequina sp. | reverse complement strand
TTCTCGGCGAACATGACGTTCTTTTCAGGCACGCCCGTCTTCATCGCGAGCTTGCCGTTGGCGAGCAGGTGACGCACCTCGCCGTGCACGGGCATGACGTTCTTAGGCTTCACGATGTTGTAGCAGTACAGCAGTTCGCCCGCGCTCGCGTGGCCCGAGACGTGCACGCGGGCGCTGCCCTGGTGCACCACCGTCGCGCCCAGGCGCATCAGCCCGTTGATCACGCGGTAGACGGCGTTCTCGTTGCCTGGGATCAGGGACGACGCGAGGATCACCAGGTCGCCCGGCCCGACTCGCAGCTTGTGGTCGAGGGAGGCGATGCGGCTCAGCGCCGCCATCGGCTCACCCTGGGAGCCCGTGCACATGTAGACGACCTTCTCGGCGGGCATATCGTCAGCCTTCTTGGCGTCCACCAAGATGTGTGGCGGCACGTTCAGGTATCCGAGCTCAGCGGCAATGGTCATGTTGCGCACCATGGACCGGCCGACGAACGCGACGCGGCGGCCGTGGGCTTGGGCGGCGTTGATGACCTGCTGGACGCGGTGCACGTGGCTCGAGAAGCTGGCGACGACGACGCGCCCCTTGGCGTTCGCGAACATCTGGTCGAGCACCGGGGTGATCTCCACCTCGGACGTGGTGAAGCCAGGCGCCTCCGCGTTGGTGGAGTCCACCATGAACAGGTCCACGCCGCGCTCGCCAAACTTCGCGAAGCCGCGGAGGTCGGTGATGCGGCCGTCCAGCGGCAGCTGGTCCATCTTGAAGTCGCCGGTGTGAAGCACCGTGCCGCCGTCGGTCGTGATGAACACTGCCAGCGCATCGGGGATCGAGTGGTTGACCGCCACGAACTCGAGGCCGAACTTGCCCAGCTGCTCGGACTGGCCCTCCTTCACCGCGAGGGTGACGGGGGTCATGCGGTGTTCCTTGAGCTTGGCCTCGATGAAGGCCAGCGTGAGCTGCGAGCCCAGGATGGGGATGTCCTGTCGCAAGCGCAGCAGGTACGGCACCGCGCCGATGTGGTCCTCGTGACCGTGCGTCAGCACGATCGCCTCGATGTCGTCCACACGGTCCGCGATGTAGCCAAAGTCGGGCAGGATCAGGTCCACGCCCGGCTGGTGGTCTTCGGGGAAGAGCACGCCGCAGTCCACGATCAGCAGGCGGCCGTCGATCTCGAACACCGCCATGTTGCGGCCCACCTCCCCAAGCCCCCCGAGGGGGACGATGCGCAGGGTGCCGTTCTGGAGCGGCTTCGGCAGGGTCAGTTCGGGATGGAAGTTCACGGGTCTCCTAGGTGGGGATGGGGACGCCTGCTGCGCGCAGCGCGGACGCGAGAGCGGTCAGCTCGTCGTCGTCCAGCGGCAGCAGCGGCAGGCGCATATGGCGGCTCGGGATGATCCCGAGAAGCTCCATGGCGGCCTTGGCGTTTGAGGCGCCAGGGCCATTGAAGATGGCGTCGTGCACGGGCATGAGTTCGTCGTGGAGGGTGTCCGCAAGCGCGGTGTCCCCTGCGTCGTGCGCGGCGACCATGGCGGCGATGCGCTCGCCTGCCACATGGGCACTGACGGACACGACGCCCACAGCGCCGGCACGCAGGAACTCCAAAGTCAGCGGGTCGTCGCCCGAATACCAGGCCAGCCCGGTTCGCGCGATCCGGTCTTTGGCCGCCGGCACATCGGCCGTGGCGTCCTTGTTGGCGAGAATGTTCGCGATATCGGCGAGCTCATCGAGCGAGGCGTCGGTCAGGGCGATGCCGGTGCGCCCAGGAATGTCGTACAGCATCACGGGAAGATCCGTCGCGTCGGCGATCGCTCTCAGGTGGGCGACGATGCCCTTCTGAGAGGGCTTCGAGTAATACGGCACGAGTGCCAACACGCCATCGACGCCCGCCTCCGTGGCCTGGTGAGCCATCATCACGGCGTGGGCGGTGTCGTTGGAGCCTGCGCCGGCGATGAGCGTCCCGCGGTGTCCGACGGCCTCCACCAGCGCCTTGGTGAGCTCCATCTTCTCTGGCGCGTGAGTCGTCGGCGCTTCGCCGGTGGTGCCAGAGATGACCAGCCCGTCGGATCCATGATCGAGCAGGTGGTTCGCGAGGACGATGGCGCTGTCAATGTCGATGGAGCCGTCGTCATGCATGGGCGTGACCATGGCGGTCAGCACGGTTCCCATGGGGCGCGGATCTGTCATGCGCCTAACCTACCGCGCGTGCACCTGTCGACGGTGTGGCCCGTCGCGCCGCTAGCGCTCGCCGCGCGTGGCGACGGTGAGCAGCACTGCGCAGTCGGTGACCGCGGTGAGCCCGTGGCGCACGGGCGGGATGACCAAGTGATCACCAGCGCTCATCGCCAGTTCGTGCTCCCCCGCCGTGAATGTCACCTCGCCGCGCAACACCTGCAGGGTCGCCTCGCCGGGGCTGTCGTGCTCACCCAGTCGGTTGCCGCCGGCGATCGCGATGAGCGTCTGGCGCAGGTCGTGCTCGCGGCCACCGGCGAGCGTGACGGCGTGACGGCCGGAGGACTGCTCGTACGCGAGCGCCAACTGTTCACTGACGAGCGCGTCTAGGTCGACGATGTCCACGGTGACTCCTCTTGTTACCTCTCACTCAAGCACATTGGGGCCGTCACGTCGCACGCTCGCCGCACGTCTGCCCCGGCAGCGGACCTCACCAGGCGTAGGGTGATGCCGTGCAACCCATCCCCACCCCGTACGAGGACCTCCTGCGCGACGTGCTCGCCACCGGCACCCGCAAGGACGACAGGACCGGCACCGGCACGGTCTCCGTGTTCGGCCGTCAATTGCGCTACGACCTGAGCGTTGGCTTCCCGCTGATCACCACCAAGCGTGTGCATGTGCGCTCCGTAGTGGGCGAGCTGCTGTGGTTCCTGCGGGGCGACACGAATGTGCGGTGGCTGCAGGAACGTGGGATCTCAATCTGGGACGAGTGGGCGGACGAGCGCGGCGAGCTGGGCCCCGTCTACGGCTACCAGTGGCGCTCGTGGCCGGCACCCGACGGCTCCCACGTCGATCAGATCGCGAAGGTGGTCGAGTCCATCCGCACCCACCCCGACTCGCGGCGCCACATCGTCTCCGCATGGAACCCGGCGCTGATCGACGACATGGCGCTGCCACCGTGCCACGCGCTGTTCCAGTTCTACGTGAGCGACGGGCGCTTGAGCTGCCAGCTGTACCAGCGCAGTGCCGACCTGTTCCTCGGGGTGCCCTTCAACATCGCCTCGTATGCCTTGCTCACGCACATGATTGCGGCGCAGACCGGCCTCGCTGTCGGCGACTTTGTGTGGACCGGCGGGGACTGCCACATCTACTCCAATCACTTCGATCAGGTGCAGACGCAGCTTGCGCGCGACCCGTATCCGTACCCCACTGTTCGCTTCGAGCCCAAGGCCTCGCTGATGGACTACGACATCGACGACTTTGTCTTTGAGAACTACCAGCACCACCCGGGCATCAAGGCCCCCGTGGCCGTCTAGGCCCAGGCGGCACTCGATGCTGAAGGCCATCTGGGCACAGGCACACGACCCGGCCGGTAGGCCCGTGATCGGGGCACAGGGCGACATGCCGTGGCACCTTCCCGAAGACCTGCAGCGCTTCAAGGACCTCACCTCCGGCGCGGCGGTCGTCATGGGCCGGCGCACGTGGGAGTCGTTCCCCGCGCGATTCCGGCCCTTGCCGGGCCGGGTCAACGTGGTCATCACCTCGGCCGGCGCGGTGGACGGGGCCGATGCGGTGGCGGGGTCGCTGACCGAGGCGCTCGCGGCCGCTACCCGGCTCGCACCCGAGGCCGTGACGTGGGTCATCGGCGGTGGCCGGGTCTACGCGCAGGCGCTGCCGCTCGTCGACGAACTCGAGGTGACCGAGATCGATCTCGAGGTCGCGGGCGACACCTTCGCCCCATCCGTCGACGCCGAGACCTGGCACGTCACCAGCGAAGGCCAATGGCTGACGTCCCGCACCGATCTGCGGTATCGGTTCGTCACCTACGCACGCCGCTGACCGCACCCGACAGCCCCGCCGCGGCACTGGCAGGATGGTGTCATGGTCCTGCCCGTCCCGCCCCGCATCGACACCGAGCGGTTGACGCTGCGTTGCTACGAACCCACTGACGTCGACGCGGTACACGCGGTGATCGTCGCTGAGCGCGAGCGCCTTGGGGTGTTCATGCCCTGGGCGCGCTCGGAGCCCATCACCCGCGAGCAGCGCGCGGACCTGCTGCACACGTTCATCCGCGAGTTCGAGGCCCATGAGAACTTCACGTTTGGGATCTTCGACCGCGACAGCGGCGAATACCTCGGAGGCACCGGCATGCACACCCGGATCGGCCCCGATGCGCTCGAGATCGGCTACTGGATTCGCGCCGACCGCGAGGGCCAGGGACTCGTCCGCGAGGCCGTCGCGGCGCAAGCACGCGTGGCGCTCGAGCAGCTCGGCGCGGCGTGGGTGGAGGTTCGCTGCGATCCCGACAACAGCCGCTCCAGGCGCGTGCCGGAGTCGCTCGGGTTCACGCTGACAGACACGCGCGTCGACGCGTGCGGCGCCGACCAGCACCGCGAGTTCGTGGAAATATGGCAGCTGACTCGTGGGGACCTCGCGGGGTCACCGGTAGCATCCACTGCACGGCCCACCACAATCGAGTCGCTCG
>JBKBNW010000160.1:0-4704 GCA_046295115.1 Demequina sp. | reverse complement strand
ATGAGCGACTTACGCGCGCCCTTGGTGACTTTCGACACAGAATTCCTCACGATTTCGAAGTGCTCAGCAGAGCCCCCGCGATTCTAGGGGCCAAACGCGTGCGAGTCGAACCACACTCAATCGAACAGTCGGCCACCGGACGCCCCAGGTAGCGCGTCAGCGGGTGGTTCTAGCCCTAAGTGAGCCCACGCATCGGCCGTTGCGATCCGCCCTCGCGGCGAACGGCTCATGAGCCCCTCGCGCACCAGGAACGGCTCCGCGACCGTCTCCACGGTCTCGGATTCCTCCCCGACGGACACGGCGAGCGTCGACAGGCCCACCGGTCCTCCGCCGAACCTCATGCACAGCGCACGCAGCACTGCACGGTCGAGCCTGTCGAGCCCGCGCTCGTCCACCTCGTACACGATGAGCGCCTGCTGCGCGGCGGCGAGGGTGCCGGTGCCGCTGCCGTGTACCTCGGCCCAGTCCCGGACGCGCCGCAGCAGCCGGTTTGCGATGCGCGGGGTTCCACGGGATCGCGACGCGATCTCGGCGGCCGCGTCGCCGGCGATCTCGAAGCCCAGCTTGCCCGCGGATCGGCGCACGATGCTGTGCAGCTCGTCGTCCGAATAGAAGTCCAGGTGGGCGGTGAAGCCGAACCGGTCCCGCAGGGGTGCCGGCAGCAGCCCCGCCCGAGTGGTCGCGCCCACGATCGTGAAAGGCGGCAGGCTCAGCGGGATCGACGTCGCACCGGCCCCCTTGCCCACGACCACGTCCACCCGGAAGTCCTCCATCGCGAGGTACAGCATCTCTTCCGCCGGCCTCGCCAGGCGGTGAATCTCGTCGAGGAACAGCACGTCGCCCTCTTCGAGAGAGCTGAGGATCGCCGCCAAGTCACCGGCGTGCTGGATCGCGGGCCCGGAGCTCACCCTGAGAGTTGCGCCCATCTCCCCCGCGACGATCATCGCGAGCGTGGTCTTGCCGAGCCCGGGCGGGCCGGACAGCAACACGTGGTCCGCCGTCGCGCCCCGGCTGACGGCCGCACGCAGCACCAGCGATAGCTGGTCGCGCACGGTGCGCTGCCCCACGAACTCGTCGAGGCTGGTGGGCCTCAGGGCCGCTTCGTTGGAGCGCTCGATCGCGTCCGCATCGGCACTCACCACGCTCGCCTCAAACGGTTCCATCTGGTCACGGTCGATGTCCTCAGGCACGCGCGCCCCCCATGGCCTTGAGCGCTGCCTTGAGCGTGGTCGGCACGTCCGCATTTGCGATGGGTTCCGGCGCCACGTTCTCGACTGCCTTCGCCGCGGCCTTGGCGTTCCAGCCGAGCGCCACGAGGGCCTCCTCGACCTGGTCACGGGCATCGGGCACCGACGGCGTGCCCGACGCGAGCGGCAGCGACAGCTTGCCCCCCAGTTCGAGCAGCAGGCGGGCGGCGACCTTGGCACCGATGCCGGGCACCTGCTCGAGCGCCTTGCGGTCGCCGTTCGCCACGGCTTGCGACAGGGACTCCGGCGAGTGCACGGCGAGCATCGCCAGCGCGAGCCGCGGCCCCACCCCCTGGACCGACTGCAGCGCCTCGAACGTGTCGCGCTCCGACTCCGCGGTGAAGCCAAACAGTGTCAGCGAGTCCTCGCGCACCACGAGGTGGGTGAAGAAACGCGCCTCCTGGTGGACGCGAAGGTCTGCGAGGGTGGCGGGGGTCGACTGCACCAGCATCCCCACACCGCCCACCTCCACGACCGCCGTCGAGGCGCGCACGGACAGCACTGTGCCGGCAAGTTGTGCGATCACCGCTGATTCCCTTCGAACATGTGTACGAACACGCTACGGGACGCACGGTAGCGCAGCGCTACGACTCGCCGCCGATCGTGCTCGGGGTCACGTCACCCTCGTCGACGCGACGAGCGCTCGGCCTCCGCCCAGCGCCGCTGCGCCGCAGTCGTGGCCGCCGAGCCCGCCGGGGCCGCACCCCCGCGCCACGCGTGCGTGATGGCGATAGCCAAGGCGTCGGCGGCATCGGCCGGCTTGGGCACCTCGGTAAGCCCGAGCACGCGGGCGACCATGAACCCCACCTGAGGCTTCGCCGCGCGGCCGTCGCCGGTCACCGCGGCCTTGACCTCGGACGGGGTGTAGAGCGCGAGGGGAAGCCCGCGACGCTCGGCCGCCAGCATGACGATTCCGGACACCTGGGCGGTGCCCATCACCGTCCGCACGTTTGCCTGAGCGAAGACCCGCTCGAGGGCAACCGCATCGGGCCGGTACCGGTCTAGCACGGCCTCGAGGGCATCGGCGAGGCGCGCGAGGCGTGCGGGCACCGGGTCGCCAGCGGGGGACGTGGCGGCCTCGACGTGCACGAGCCGCACCTGGCGCGCCCCCGCAGCGTCAATGACGCCTAGGCCGCACCGCGTGAGCCCTGGGTCGACGCCAAGAATGCGCATGGGCGAGGCGCCGCTACTCGGCGGCCGCCGCCTCCAGCACCTCGTCGGAGGCGTCCATATTCGCGAACACGTTCTGGACGTCGTCGCAGTCCTCGAGCGCATCGATGAGCTTCAGCATCTTCTTGGCGCCGTCCACATCGAGTTCGATGCGCATCGACGGGACCCAAGTGGCCTCGGCGGAGTCGTAGTCGATATCCGCCTCTTGCAGCGCGGTGCGCACGGCCACCACGTCGGTTGCTTCCGAGGTGATCTCGAACACCTCGCCGTGGTCCTCGATCTCCTCAGCGCCCGCGTCAAGTGCGGCGAGCATCAGGTCGTCCTCGGTGACGCCGGACTCTTTGGAGACGATGATCTGACCCTTGCGCGTGAACAGGTACGCGACCGAGTTCGGGTCCGCAAGGGTGCCGTTGTTGCGGGTGAGCGCGGTGCGCACCTCCATCGCGGCGCGGTTGCGGTTGTCCGTCAGGCACTCGATCAGCATCGCGACGCCGTTGGGGCCGTAGCCCTCGTACATGATGGTCTCGTACTCGCTGCCGCCGGCCTCGAGGCCAGAGCCGCGCTTGAGCGCCCGGTCGATGTTGTCGTTGGGCACCGACGACTTCTTGGCCTTCTGGACCGCGTCGAAGAGCGTCGGGTTGCCGGCCATGTCCGCACCGCCCGTGCGCGCCGCGACCTCGATGTTCTTGATCAGCTTGGCGAAGAGCTTGCCGCGCTTGGCGTCGACAACCGCCTTCTTGTGCTTGGTGGTTGCCCATTTGGAGTGGCCGGACACGTGATGCTCCTCAACTGATGGGGTAAAGGACTGCCCGCCAGTCTAGAGCGTCAGCCCCTGGGGTTCACTCACTCGTTGCGATCACACAAGAGCCGCAATGGCGGCCCCGCCAGCCGCGCCGCACGCCGCAGCCCACACAAAACTGGCAAGAGTGCCGATGATGAATCGCTCCGCAGTCTCGCCTCTAAGTCCCGGTTCTGCGTCCCGCAGTTCCGGGTACCGACCCAGGCCCTTGATGGCGATCACCACCGCAACTGCCTCAGGATGGCCAGCCATCACCGCTCCCGCGATAGCGAGGCGTTCCAGCACGCCTATCCAGGTGCCGCCGCGTAGGAGGCCGGGCGTCTCCGTCCCCGGCCCGATGCGGCGCAGCAGCCACCCCACCAGCGGGGCACCGAGTGCGCCAGCCGCCGCCAGGGCCACGACCACCACGCCCGCCTGAGCCAGGAACGTCATCAGCTGTCCTCCTTTGTCGATGCGCTCGCGAGTAACGCGGATGCGACCGGCCTCGCGCGACGCTCTTCTTCAATCATGGCGGACGTGACGCGCTGACTCACGGCCTGCTCCGAGATGCCCAGCCGGGTCGCGACATCGCGCTGAGTCGCATCGGGAGTGAGGAGGTCGGCCACCTCCCAGCCAGCTGCGGAACGCCGGCGCACCACCGAGGCAAGCAACTGCAGCACCGCGGTCGCGCCCTCCGCAGCGTGCGGTTGCTCCCCTGCCACCACTAGCGGTGCCGGCTCGGAGCGCCCGCGGGCCCGTTCCACAGCCTGTCGCGCGTGCACGAACGCCGGTCCCGAACTGGCCCGGGCGCTGTCTCCCCACGGCTCGTTGATGGGCCCCGCACCTATCCCCACCGACCAGTCCCCGACCCGCATCAGGTGCAGGGCGAGGTCAACGGCCGCATCGGCGCCGCGGAGCGCGACCTGGACCTCGTCGCCCACCGTGCGCTCGAGCGGCAACGCGACGTGCTCGGCGTGGGCTTGCATCCAGGGGCGCAGGTGGGTCAGGAGCGACTCAACTTGGTCGCCCTTCTGGGTACTGCCGCGCTGATCAGCGGTGACGACGAACATGCCTCAAGGATAGAGCCTTGATCCATGAACATCAAGGCCACAGGCTGGACCTTAGGCCCAGGCGGGCGTGCGCCGCGGCTACACCTGCGACAGGAACAGTTCGTGGACGCGGGTGTCGGCCGAGATCTCCGGGTGAAAGGCGGTCGCGATGGCTGCGCCGTAACGCACCGCGACCGGGTGACGGTCGCCGCCCGGGCCCGCGGCCGTCGCGAGCACCTCGACGCCGTCATCGTAGGAATCGACCCACGGCGCGCGGATGAAGGTCGCATGCATGGGGCTGTCATCTGCCTCCCACACCAGGTCCACCTCGGCCGAGTCGACCTGGCGGCCAAATGCGTTGCGCCGGACGGTCATGGGTATCGCGCCCAGCGTCTGCTGACCCTCGATGCCGTCGCGCAGGTCGCGCGCCAACAGGATCATTCCTGCGCACGATCCGAGG
>JBKBNW010000159.1:0-4738 GCA_046295115.1 Demequina sp. | reverse complement strand
CCACATGAGTGCGAGATCGCCGGCGAGGACGGCGCCCGCTTCTCCGAACTTAGCTGCGGAGCCGTGCCATCCCTGGGCCGTGTGGAGCGCCTCGATGCGGCGGTGGGTAGCCGGGTTGCCGCGCCTGGTGTCTGAGCCGTCTAGCACATCATCGTGGACCAGGGCCGCGGTCTGGAACAGCTCGAGCGCCGCGGCGACGCTCGTGGCTTCGCCGTCGCGCGTGCCTCCACAAGCCTCGTGGGCAGCGCGCAGGAGCAGCGCGCGCACGCGCTTGCCGCCGGTGGACACATCACGTAGCGGCGCGAGCAGTTCGTCCGCGAGGGGTCCGACAGCGGATCCTGCGCGCGACTGCGCCTGCAGGGCCGATGCGATGGCACGGTCGGTCTCCGACTTCCAGCGGGCGATCTCGTCTGTCACGCGACCAGCCTAGGCGCTCGCGTCCACACCCCGCCGCGAACCGCAGGGCTCCACAGTTCGCGCGCGAGCGACGTGCGGCTCGCTTCGTGGCGCGGCGAGCATGCGCATATGCAGACACGACACCTGACCGGACCGGGCGAGCTGATCGCCGCCATCCCCGTGCTTCTTGGCGCCACTCCCCACGAGTCCATAGTGGTGGTGGGGATGGACGGAGCCGGAGAGGTGGTGACGGTGGCGCGGGCCGACCGTCGCGATGCGGCCATAGCGGAGGTGGGCGCATCCTTGGGACGCGCCATCGGGGCGCGGCTGCGCGGGGCGCGTGCGCGCAGGGCATTCCTCGTGACATTCACCGCAGATGACGTGTCCCTCGCATGCCCCGCCATCGATTCCCTGCGAGGAGAGGTGGAGGCGGCGGTCGAGCGCGTCGATGTGTGGGCATGCGACGGGGAGCGCTATCTCAGCCCTGGGTGTGCGGACACCCAATGCTGCCCGGTGGGCGGGCGCGCGGTTCCCTGGGGGGCGCCCACCTCCGGCTCGGCACTGTCGGCGAGTGCGGTGGCCCACGCGGTCGGTGACGATGATGACGACCCTGCCCCCGCGGCGCGCCGCAGGAGCGCCGCGCGGGCCGCAGATCGCTGGTGGCAGCGCCGCGACAATGACTGCAACGAGTGGCGCTGCGAGGCATGGCAGCGGTGCGCGGAATCCTTTTCCCTCGATGCGGGCGCTCCGGCGCTCGGCAGGGCGATCGCGGCGCTCCAGGACATTCGCGTGCGGGATGCCCTCATCGTGGAATGGCTTGGAGGCTCCGGCGAGGCAGTCGTGGACACGCTGCTTGGCATAGAGTCACCGCTGGTCGCAGGCGTGCTCGATGGCGCGATGCGCGATCCGCGGCGGGAACCGCCGGACCCAGTCGCTGCGATGGCCTCGCTGCGGTGGTGTCGGCGCCTGCTTGCGCACGCGCGACGGCGCGACCATGCGCCGATCCACGCGCTCAGCGCCGTGGTGCTGTGGTGGAGTGGGGACCTAGGCGCCGCCGCGCGTGCCGCTGAGGCGGCGTTGCGTCGGGACCCCGCGTACTCCCTTGCACGATTGGTGCGTGAGGTGGCCGACGCGGGGATTGCGCCCGCGTGGACTCGACGGCCCGGGTGACTGGCGGGCGAGGGCGCGTGAGTCGTGGGAAGGGATGGGTTGACATCCTCGTTATACTTTAATGGATTTGCGCGAGGCGGAAGGGGCCTCACTAGCTCCCGATTCTTTAGCGAGAGGTTCGCAGTGCACACCACGTCATCCGAGTGTCGCAGCGCCTCGATGACTATCGCGCAAGACCCACCCCGTTCGGCGGGCGCATTATGCGTCCGTACACATCAGGGCGTCACCCCCACGCCCCCGTCCGCCACCCGGCGGCCGATATGAAGGAGAAGGCCACGACTACCGCAGCCGCTTCCAGCGCCCGCAAGACCCCTGCAACAAAGAAGGCGCCGTCCCCACAGGCCGCCGAGCCCGTCGTTGAGACGGACGAGACCACCGAAGGCGTGACCAAGCCCGCCGCGAAGAAGACCCCAGCGAAGGCTCCGGCGAAGGCGAAGGCAAGTGCGGCAAAGTCCGCGGCGCCCACCCGGGCCCGCCGCGCATCGGCCGCATCGAAGGCTGAGGCCGCCAAGGACGCCGATCCTGCGGAGGCTCCCACGAAGGACGCCAAGGACGAGTCTGAAGAGGCCGAGGAAGAGGACGAGAAGTCTGGGTACGTGCTCGGCCACGCCGAGGACGACGCACCCGTTCAGCAGGTGATGACCGCTGGCGCCACCGCGGACCCGGTGAAGGACTATCTCAAGCAGATCGGTAAGGTCGCACTGCTGAACGCCGAGCAGGAGGTCGACCTCGCCAAGCGCATTGAGGCCGGACTGTTCGCAGAAGAGAAGCTCGCCGCAGGCGAGAAGATCCCCGCCGCGATGCGTCGCGAGCTCGAGTGGATCTCCAACGACGGTCGCCACGCCAAGAACCACCTGCTCGAAGCGAACCTGCGCCTCGTGGTCTCGCTCGCCAAGCGATACACCGGCCGTGGAATGCTGTTCCTAGACCTCATCCAGGAGGGCAACCTGGGGCTGATCCGTGCGGTCGAGAAGTTCGACTACACCAAGGGCTACAAGTTCTCGACGTACGCGACCTGGTGGATCCGTCAGGCCATTACGCGCGCCATGGCGGACCAGGCCCGCACCATCCGCATCCCGGTGCACATGGTCGAGGTCATCAACAAACTCGCCCGCGTGCAGCGGCAGATGCTCCAGGACCTGGGTCGCGAGCCCACCCCTGAGGAGCTTGCACGCGAGCTCGACATGACTCCCGAGAAGGTTGTCGAGGTCCAGAAGTACGGCCGCGAGCCCATCTCCCTGCACACGCCCCTGGGTGAGGACGGCGACAGTGAGTTCGGCGACCTGATCGAGGACTCCGAGGCTGTGGTACCCGCGGACGCCGTGGGCTTTACCCTCCTTCAGGAGGAACTCACCAAGGTCATGGACACGCTCAGCGAGCGCGAGGCAGGCGTGGTGGGCATGCGGTTCGGCCTCACCGACGGCCAGCCGAAGACGCTCGACGAGATTGGCCGAGTGTTCGGGGTCACCCGCGAGCGCATCCGCCAGATCGAGTCGAAGACCATGTCCAAACTGCGTCACCCGTCGCGCTCGCAGGTCCTGCGCGACTACCTGGACTGATTCGCGCTCTTACGGCGCCTCTGGCGGGACGCCGGCCCCGAACCCCTCGGGAGCTGGCGCGCCCCGCTGGCGTTCCCGCGCCGTCTGCGCCACCACGATGCCCACCAGGACGATGGCTGCGCCGATCAGCTGACCGGGAGTGAGCGACTCGCCCAGCCACACCCAGGCGACGGCGAACGCGAACAGCACCTCGGACGAGGCGAGGATTCCCGACGCCGTGGCGTTGATGTGCCGCAATGAGATGAAGATCAGCGTGAACGGCGCGAAGCCGCCGAGCACCACGATCAGCACCAAAGGCAGCCACATGGGTGCGGCGACATGGTCGAGGCTGCCGCCGAACGACACGGGTTCGATGAGCGTGCCTGCCGGGATCGTCCACCAGCGCGATAGCGCCAACCAGAACAGGGTGGCGAAGGCGGCTGCCCAGAACGCCACCGCCATGGGCGGACGCCCGGCGACAGAGCGCTCGCCCGCGAGAAAGTAGAACGCGTACGCGACCGCCGCGCCGAGCGCGGCGAGCACGCCAAGACCGGACAGCGGCGAGTCCCACACCTGAGCGACGACCGCCAGTCCCACCAAGACCGCGGCGATGGCACCCCACAGCCGGGGGTGCACCTTCTCCTTGAGAACCGCCCACGCGAACAGTGCGATCAGCACCACGGCGGTGTACTCAAAGAGCAGGGCCACCCCGACGGGCAGCAGCGAGATCGCGACGGAATAGAGCCACTGGACCATGGCGAGGCCGCCGACGCCTAGGGCCGCGAACCACGCGAGGTCGCGTCGGGGCAGCCGGAACTGCGAGCGGTCGGTGGCCAGCAGCACAGTGCCGGCGATCACCGCGGTGCCGAGCACGCGGAAGAACGTCAGTTGCTCCGGCGCGATCCCGGCCTGCATGACGACCTTCGACATCGAGCCGTTGAAGCCGAACAGGAAGGCCCCGGTGAGGACGGCCGCGGCACCGACGGCGGGGGAGCGGCGGTGCGGGAGGAGGGCGCTCACGGGCTCATGGTACGCGGGCGTTTCGTGCCGCCCGACGGCCCGAGCGCGATAGCATCGGGGCGTCATTACGAGAGGCAAAGAAAACCATGAACGCACTGCGCTACGCCCTGTTGATCCTGCACTTCATCGGCTTGGCCGCGATCCTCGGGCCGATGCTCGACCAGCTTCGCGCCAAGGCTAAGCGTGTCACCACCACCATGGTGTGGGGTGCTCGTGCACAGATCGTGACCGGCCTCGCCCTCGCGGTGCTGGCCTTCGCTGGCGACTACGAGCCCGACCACGTGAAGATCGCGGTCAAGCTCGTCGTGGCCCTTGCGGTCGCGGGTCTCGCTGAGGTGGGTGCGAGGCGCGAGAGCGGCGTCGAACGCTTCTGGCTGCTGGTCGGTGTGCTCACGGTCGTGAACGTCGCTGTCGCCGTGATCTGGCGCTGAGGTGTCCGCTGTCCGGGTCGCGACCTCGGCCGACGCGGCAGAGATCGTGCACCTCGGCGCGCTGATGTATAAGGCCGTCGGCGCCAAACCCACGCCTATGTGGGCGGTGGACGCGACCCGGGTGGTGCGCGCTCGCCTTGGTCGCGACCTCATCGGCATGGTGATTGACGCGCCCGAGGGAGG
>JBKBNW010000158.1:0-4739 GCA_046295115.1 Demequina sp. | reverse complement strand
GGACCGGACGTGCTCAGCTGGGGCGACGCCCGCATCGGCAACATCCTCTACGAGGGCACCACCCCGACGGCCGTGTTGGACTGGGAGATGGCCGCCATCGCTCCAGCCGAGGTCGACCTCGGGTGGTTCCTGTACTTCCACGACCTGTTCCAGGAGCTCGCGGTCGCCTTCGACTTCCCCGGCATCCCGGACCTCTTCGACCACGGCGAGGTCGTCGAGCAGTACGAGCAACTCACCGGCTCCACCGTCCGCGATCTGCCGTTCTACTACGTGTACGCCGGGCTACGGCAGGCCATCATCCTGTCGCGGATCACCCGTCGTCGTATCCACTTCGGTGAGCAGGAGGCCCCGGCCCACCCGGACGAGTACGTCCTCCACCACGCCATGCTCGCGCGGTTGATCGCCGACTAACCGCGCTCGCCGACCCCCCGTCCCCACCAGCCTCTCACCCTGCCGCGGCAGCGGTCGAACACCCGAGCGGATCCACGTGAAACCCACCCCGCTCGACGAGTTCCCCGTCCACCAGACGCCGCTGCCGATGGCGCAGGCGGTGACGAGTGACCGGAACTTCTACGACCGCTACTACTTCAACGCGCACGACCGCACCGGCGAGGTGTTCCTGGTGACCGGGTTCGGGGTCTATCCCAACCTCGGCGTCGTGGACGCATTCGCGACTGTGCGCCACGAGGATGCGCAGCGGTCGGTGCGGTTCTCCGATGCGCTCGAGTCGCGGTCGCTGGAGCCGGCGGTGGGCGGGTACCGGATCGAGCTGATCGAGCCGCTACGGTCATTGCGTCTGATCTGCGAGCACCCGGACCTGTCCATGGATATGACGTGGGAGGGGTCGTTCGAAGCAGTCTTGGAGGAGCGTCACGTCCTACTGGAGGGCACACGGGCGATGCTGGACGCGAGCCGCTTCGCGCAGGTGGGCAGCTGGTCAGGGACGCTCTCGGTCGACGGCCGCGACTTCGCCGTGGACCCGGACGTGTGGCTCGGTACGCGCGACCGCTCGTGGGGGATCCGCCCGAGTGGTGAGTCTGATCCGGCGGGGCGGTGGGCCGCGGAGCCGCGCGAGGGATTCTGGTGGATGTACATCCCGTTGCGCTTCGATGACTACGCGATGGTCATCATCGTGCAGGAGAGCCCTGACGGGCACCGCACGCTCAACCACGCGAGCCGGGTGTTCGCGGACGGCCGGATCGAGCAGCTGGGCTGGCCACGGCTCGAGGTCGACTACCGCGGCGGTACCCGTCACCCGGAGTGCGCCCGACTGCACCTGACGACCCCGCGCGGCGAGCCCCTGCTACTCGAGGTCGAGACCCTGCTCGGTGTCCCGCTGAGCATGGGGTCGGGCTACGTGGGCGACCCGGCGTGGTCGCACGGCCGCTGGATGGGCCGTGGCTGGAGCGAGTCGGTCACCTACGACTTGGCCTCACCCGACGTCGTGTCCATGCTGCCGTTCAACACCATCGACCACGTGGCCCGCGCGACCTGCAACGGAGACGTGGGCTGGGGCCTGTTCGAGCACGCCAACCTGGGCCGGCACGATCCGTCGGGATTCGCCGACTGGGGAGATATGGCTGAGTGACTGGCGCCGCTGACGCTAAGGTCTACTCCCGAATGTGAAGCGCGCTGACAAGGGAGCTCAATTGCCGCGGATCGAAGTGGTGGCGGCAGTGTTCTATCGGGATGGTGAGGTGCTCGCCTGCAAACGAGCACCCGGCAAGTCCGCGGCCGGCAAATGGGAGTTTCCAGGCGGGAAGATCGACGACGGCGAGGCCCCCGAACGCGCACTGATTCGCGAGATCCAGGAAGAGCTAGGGATCTCGATCTCCGTTGGCACTCTCGTCGATAGGACGGTCACTACGGTCGGCGATCTCGACATCGACTTGGCCTGCTACCTCGTCTCGAGTGGAGAAATTCCTACCCGTAGTTCCGACCACGATGAAATGCGCTGGCTACCTGTCCCCGCCCTTTCATCGCTCGACTGGGCGACACCGGATCTCCCTGCCGTCGCAGCGCTTGAACTGAGTGCATCGCGACCACGCTGCATGGCAGTCAAGCAACGGCGACCCGACGCGAATTAAGCGTATCGAGGGTTCACAAAACCAGGTCAGAACGGATCCCACCTGGCATGCTTCATTACATGCCAGACCTGTCACTTGAGCTAACTAAGCGCAAGTCCCTGATGCACGCTCTCGCAGCGGAGTTTGCATCGAACCCAACCCTCTCTCGCGAATGGCTTAATCAGGTTGATTTTGGCTGGGGCCCCGAACGAATTCTGAACTCTTACAAGGGAATTTGGAACCCGCGATCATACGCGGCGACGCTTACTATCGTAAGTGACCCCGATAGCGAATACGATGATGGCGATCATGGGAATTCGCTATATCGCTACTCTTACGAAAAACAGCGCGCGGATCAAGACCCCCGAGGCGGTTCAAATAAGAAGCTGCGCGAAGCAATGAAGCTCGGCCTACCGATTGTGATGCTTCGGAAGGTAGCGACCGGCCAATTCGTACCTATCATGCCTGTTTACGTTGTGAAAGACGAACCGGAACATCAGCGCTTCCTCTTGGCCCTCGATGAGAGCCTTCGTTTCCTCCCTGACCCCTCACACCTAACCGAAGACCAAAGACGATACGCAGAAAGAGTCGTACGTCAGCGCTTGCATCAGCCGGAATTTCGTGCGCGCGTACTGACCGCCTATGGCGAACGGTGTGCTGTTTGCGTACTCAAAAAGGTTCCCCTCTTGGACGCAGCACATATTACTGCCGATTCGGAAGACGAAGGTCAACCTCACGTGACAAATGGACTTTCCCTCTGCAAAATTCACCACGCAGCCTATGACGAGAACATTCTAGGAATCTCGCCTGACTACACCGTTCACATAAACGAAGCGGTGCTCGCGGAGGTAGACGGCCCGATGCTAAGCCACGGCCTACAGGAGATGAACCAGCGCAATCTCTGGTTGCCGAGACGTGGCCCCGATAAGCCCGACAGGGAACGGTTGGCAGCCCGATACGATGAGTTCAAGAACGCCGGCTGAAAGCTAGCCAGAAAGCCGGGCGCTGGCTAGCGACACTCCATCGACGTGGGCTGATATGCGCCGGGCGCATAATTTCACTTTAGCTTCTTTCTGATCCGTCTATGATGTCGACCAGCTCCCACTGCCTCACCGGGCCAGGGGCGTGGGCGCGGCACATCGTGAAGATCGGCTCCGAGTAGGTCTCCCGCAGCCACACCTCGACCGGACCGTGCGGGCCCTCGAGCGTCACCTCGACGTGCTCGTCGCGCTCGACCACGCTCACGGGGGCGAAGGCGTCGATGCGGTCGTCGGGCACCACCGCGCGGGCATGGTGCTGGGCGCTCTGCACGGCCGCCGAGTGACTACTGCGTCCGCGCAGATACCGCTCGTCGACGCGGCCTTCGGTGTAGCGGGCGACGATGTCGGCCGGGTCCTCCGACTGGTCCACGCGACCGTAGAAGAGCCCGTGCGGTAGGACGAGCATCGTCGCCGCGAAACGGTCGCCGCCCAGGTGCGAGCATTCCCACGTCGCCTCCGGATACCGCACGGCGATCCGCGCCGCCGCGCTGCGCCCCCGCACCGCGCAGCACTGATCGTGCTTCCCGTGCGCGCATACGGCGACCAATGGCTCCGCTGACGGGGTGCCGGCGGAACCGTCGAGGGGGATCTCGGCGTACCCGACCGGGCCGTCGACCTCGCCCCACCGCAGCGACTCGTGCCCGGGCCGGGCGTCGGCGAGCGCCCACCGCCAGCGTGGCTCCTCTGTATGACGACGACGACCCGGCCTGCGGATCGCGGCAACCCTTACATCCGCTTCCTGGGCGCGCCCGGCGATCTCGCGACCCAGCTCGGGCGGAAGGAGACCCGGCGAGTCCAGCAACGCCGAATACCCCCACGGGCCGGCCAGTTCGACCATCAGCCACCGCAACCCCCGGGAGCCCGACCCGTCCAGGGGATCGCCGCGGCGCAACGACGAGTCGCTGCACGGCTCCCAGTCCGCAGGCCTGCTCACAGCGCCACCACCACACCCTCCTTCAGTAGTCGGCGGAGGACCACCAGTCCGTCGTCGGCATCGAGGCCGGGCAGCGAACCGGCGCTCACGGGGTCACCCTCGAGGACAGCGCGCAGGGCGGAAGCGCATACCGCCGGGAACGTCACCGACTTGGTGGGCAGCCTCAACACCACCGTGCCGGGATTGGCGGCGGCGGCGTCGGAGTCGGTGCAGTCCACACGTGCATGGAGCCCCTCGCGCAGGTGCAGCCGGGTGTCGGGCTCGAGGGCAGCGACGGCGTCGAGGGTGGCCAACGGGCGGATCGCGGCGGGTCGCGTGAGGTCGAGGTACTTCTCGGCGAGTGCGTCGCCGGCGAGAGCGCTGAGCTGCTCCTGCTTCTCGCCGATCAACCGGGCCAGCACGTCGAGGACCTCGCGGGCGTGGGGCTCGGCGCGCGCGGCATCGGCCGGGGCGAGCCCGAACGGCAACGACGCCCGCAGATCCTCCTCCGAGGCCAGTGCCTCGATCATCGCCGTGGCGACGTCGTGCCCGGTCAACGGGGCCACGCCCACCGTGAGGTGGATGGACGTATCGCCCTGCGCCTCGGCCGAGTGGACCCAGCCTCGCGGCAGGTAGAGGCAGTCCCCCGGCTCGAGCACGGTGTCGATGACCGGCTCGTCCTTCGCCCGTTCGGCGATCGCCTCGCGGTGATCGGTCCAC
>JBKBNW010000157.1:0-4762 GCA_046295115.1 Demequina sp. | reverse complement strand
GAGGCCGAGTTGGTGCGCTCTTTGCGGGGGCAGCGCCCGGCGATCATGATCCTCACGGGATCGCGCTTCGCAGACTCGACCGTGCACGACTCGCTCGTGGAGGAGCTCACCGCTTACCAGTCCACCGGCGGCCGGGTGGTGTTCTTGGGTCAGGGATCCTTGCCGTTCCCGTCAGTGGTGCTGGAGAACCGGGCGGGCGCCTTCGCTCTTGCCCAGGCACTGGTGGCTCAGGGTTACCGCCGGTTCGGCGTACTGGGCGGACAGCCATCGCTGCTCACTGCCGTGGACCGGGTCGCGGGATTTGTCGCGGGAGCCAAGGACGCAGGGGTCGCCGTCAATCCGGACCACATTGTCTACGGCGACTTCACTCGGGAAGGGGGCTACACGGCTATGGACACCCTGATCACTCATCACCTGGACGCCATCGACCTGGTCTTCGCGGCCAATGACGTGATGGCCGTAGGCGCGCTCTCCGCGTTGCGCGAGCACAACGTCGATGTGCCGGGCGACATCGCCCTGGCGGGCTATGACGACATTCAGACCGCACGAGACGTCTACCCTCCTCTCACTACGGTGCATGTAGCGCTCGACCAGGTAGGAGAGCTCGCGGTAGGGCTCGCCCTCGAGGGCAGCGCGGCGGCCACTTTGTCGGTTGACAGTTCGGTAGTGCTCAGGGCGAGCACGCCGCGCCGGGGCGCCTGACTACTTGCACGAAAGGACCCAAGCGCCCTAATCTGGCCATCAGCGGAAAACGTTTACCGCGCGATGGGGCGCGGCCGGGACTCGACGGAGAGGCACATGACGACCAGCATTGGGATCATTCTGAACGGCGTCACTGGCCGAATGGGCTATCGCCAGCACCTGGTGCGATCCATCCTTGCCATCAGGGAGGACGGGGGCGTGTTGCTCTCTGACGGATCCCGCGTGATGCCGGAGCCGATTCTGGTGGGACGCAACCGCGACAAGTTGGAAGAGCTCGCCGCGCGTCACGGGCTCGAGCGCGTGAGCACCGACCTGGACGCGGTCCTGGCGGACCCCGACTACCCCATCTACGCCGACTTCCAAGTGACGAGTGCACGTGCAGATGCGATCCGCCGTGCCATCGCCGCGGGGCGCCACATCTATACGGAGAAGCCCACCGCGGAGACCTTCAGCGAGGCAGCCGAGCTCGCGGAACTCGCGGCGACTGCGGGGATCAAGTCCGGCGTAGTCCACGACAAGCTGTACTTGCCCGGGCTGGTCAAGCTCAAGGGCCTCATCGACGAAGGCTTCTTTGGCCGGATCCTCAGCGTCCGGGGCGAGTTCGGCTACTGGGTGTTCGACGGCGACTCGCGCCCGGCCCAGCGGCCCAGTTGGAACTATCGCAAGGAGGACGGCGGCGGCATCGTTGCTGACATGTTCTGTCACTGGAACTACGTCATTGAGAACCTCTTTGGTCCCGTTGCGAGTATCTACGCCCACGCCATCACGCACATCCCAGAGCGTGTCGACGAGCACGGAGATCGCTACGCCGCCACCGCGGACGATGCGGCCTACGCGATCATGGAGCTCGCCGATGGCGCAGTGGTGCAGATCAACTCGAGTTGGACCGTGAGGGTGCACCGCAAGGAGCTGGTCGAGTTCCAGGTCGACGGCACGCTGGGATCGGCAGTCGCCGGCCTGTTCAGCTGCCAGACCCAGTCGCGAGATGACAGCCCCGTGCCGGTGTGGAACCCCGACCTTCCCGAGAGTCATGACTACCTAGCTGACTGGCAGCCTGTCAACGACTCCGCCGAGCATCTGAACGGCTTTCGCGCACAGTGGGAGCAGTTCCTGCGTCACGTCGTGGAAGACGCCCCGTACGACTTCGACCTGCGGGCGGGAGCACGCGGCGTCGGCTTTGCCGAGGCCGCCCTGCGCAGTTCCGAACAGGGCCGGCGCGTGGAGCTTGCCCCCGTAGAGCGGGCGTCACGCGCGCCTGCAGACCGCTGAACGGAGGCTGCCGTGGACGTCTCGCTCATCAGCGATTCAGGCCAGCGTTCCACCACTGCCCTTCGTCAGTCGCCCGCCCACCGGCGCCCTGAGGCGCCCCTGCGGGCCCGCGAGGCGTTTGCGGCCGCCCACGTGGTGCCGCTGGCCCACGGCGACAACTCCCCCGGGCGTCCCGCAGAGATCGACTGGGACGCCACGCTCGCCTTCCGCGCGCATCTGTGGTCGTGGGGGCTTGGCGTCGCGGATGCCATGGACACCGCCCAGCGCAACATGGGTCTCGACTGGGCGGCGACGCAAGAGCTCATTCGTCGATCAGCGGCCGATGCGCGCGCCAGCGGCGGCGCCCTGGTGGTGGGCGTCAATACGGACCACGCGGACACGCCGAGCCTGACACTGCGGGAGATCGTCGATGCCTACCTGCACCAGGCGGAGGTGGCGCACCACGCGGGCGCCGGCATCGTGCTGATGGCATCGCGTCACCTTGCGCGCACCGCGCGGACGGCCGACGACTACCTGGCCGTCTACGATTCCGTGCTCTCACAACTGACGGAACCGGTCATCTTGCATTGGCTGGGCGAGGTATTCGACCCACAGCTCGCCGGCTACTTTGGCGCTCACGACTACGACGGCGCCGCACGCACGGTACTCGAGATCGTGGAGCGACACCGCGGAAAGGTGCGCGGCATCAAGATGTCGCTGCTGGACGCGAGCGCCGAGCGCGACCTGCGCTCACGCCTTCCCGAAGACGTGCGGATGCTGACAGGCGACGACTACCACTACGTCGATCTCATCGCTGGCGGGGACGGCCACAGCTCCGACGCCCTCCTCGGTGCCTTTGCCGCCATCGCGCCCGCGGCATCTGCCGCGTTGCAGCGTCTCGATGCCGATGATGAGGCGGGGTACCGCAAGGTGCTGGTGCCGACGGAGGAGCTGTCCAGGCACATCTTCAGCACTCCCACGTCGAACTACAAGACAGGCATCGCGTTCCTGGCATGGCTGAACGGTCACCAGCCGGCCTTCCAGATGGTGGGCGGCATGCACGCCAGCCGGTCCTTGCCGCACCTGTCGCGAATCGTCGAACTCGCCAACGCCTGCGAGGCGCTCGAGGACCCAGAGCTTGCGGCGAGTCGCTGGCACGCCCTTCTCGACCTGAATGGACTCAGGGCATGACCGCCCGGCTGTCACTCAACCAGGCCACTATCAAGCGGGCAACACTCGCCGAGGCCATCGCGGCCACGATAGGGGCGGGCATTCCCGCCATCGGGCTGTGGCGGGACCCGGTGGCTGAGCTGGGGCTCACTCGAGTGGTGCAAGCCGTCAAGGATTCTGGCTTGCGGGTGTCGAGTCTGTGCAGAGGCGGCTTCTTCACGGCCGAGCCCGGCCCGGTCCGTGACGCCGCCCTCGACGACAACCGGCGCGCTCTTGACGAGGCAGCCGCACTCGGCGCCCCCGCCTTGGTGCTGGTCGCAGGAGGGCTGCCCGCCGGCTCGCGCGACCTCGTCGCGGCCCGCGCGCGGGTGGCCGATGCGCTGGAGGCCTTGGTTCCCCACGCCGCCCAGACCGGTGTCGCCCTGGCAATCGAGCCTTTGCACCCTATGTATGCGGCAGACCGAGCGGTGGTGTCCACACTCGATCAGGCACTCGACCTCGCGGCCCCCTTCCCTGCGGAGCAGGTGCAGGTGGTCATCGACGCTTTCCACGTGTGGTGGGACCCGACGTTGGCCACCGCGATTGCGCGGGCCGGCCGGGAGCGCCGCATCGCTTGTTATCAGGCCTGTGATTTCGTCACCCCCATCGCGCCCGACGCGCTGCTGTCGCGGGGGATTCCCGGTGATGGCCACATCGACTTCGCTCACCTCACCGGCCTCGTGAACGATGCGGGCTATCGGGGAGACGTCGAGGTGGAGGTGTTCCGTCAAGAGGTGTGGGACGCGCCTGCTGCCGAGGTGGCCGCACGCGTGGCGGACGCGCACCGCCGCCTCGTTGCCCCCTACCTCTAGCGCCGGGCGGCGAGGGCTACCGCGCGAATGCTAGGCCGGCCGTGCGCACGCCCACCAGTACCTCGGTGTCGAGCTGCCAGCGCTGGTCGCCCAGCACCCTCGCCTGCACCGGCTCCTCCCACGCGGGGAGGTCCATGGTGACCACCGCGTCGTGCCCAAAGTAGGCGACGTCGCGGATCATGGCCCTCACCCCGTGGTCAGCCCCCGCCTCCACGGAGTGCAGCGCCAACTGCTCCGGCCTCAGCACCAAATCGACGCGGTCGCCCGTGTGGGCGACGTGACCGTCGGCGAGACTGGCCGGGACGGCACCCAAGGGGCCCACGACGGTGCCGTCGTTCCACGTGCCCGGCAGCACCAACGCGCCACCCACGAACTGCGCGAGCCATCGCGAGGCGGGCTTGGCATAGATCTCGGCCGGCGTGCCGACCTGGACCAGCCGCCCCTCGTCCACGACCGCCACTTGATCGGCCATCGACAGGGCCTCGTCCTGGTCGTGAGTCACGAGCACCGCGGTCGTGCGCGCGCGTCTCAGCACCTGTCGTACCTGTCCGCGCACCTCGGCGCGCAGCGCCGCGTCCAGTGCCGAGAACGGCTCGTCCAACAGCACCAGGTCCGGCTCCGTCGCCAGGGCCCGCGCCAACGCGACGCGGTGGCGCTGGCCTCCCGACAACTCACCGGGCATCCGCGTGGCGAAGTCCGCCATGCCCACCATGTCCAGCAGATCGCGCGCCTGTTGACCGCGACGCCGGGCGCGCGGCAGGCCAAACCCGACGTTCGCGAGGACGTCGAGG
>JBKBNW010000156.1:0-4824 GCA_046295115.1 Demequina sp. | reverse complement strand
TGGGCTCGACGGCCGCGGTCACCGCGGACCAGATCGCGTGGTCCACCACTCAGTTGGCGGCCATCACGGCGGACCCGAAGTTCCGCGACGGCGACTACTACGACGCGGCCGACGGCGACGGCCCGCACGTGGGGCTCGGCATTGCGCGGATGATCGCGCACACCACGTATCGGTCAGAGCGGGAGCTCGGCGAGCGGTTTGGGCGCGAGTATCAAGGCGACACCAACCCGCTGGGCAAGGGCGGGCTGTTCTCCGTGCAGAGCTACCTGCAGCACCACGCGCGCAAGCTCGCCAGAAGGTTCGATGCCAACACCTATATACGTCTCGCGCAGGCCATCCAGAGCCACGACGTGGGCCGCGGCCGCGGTGGCGTCGAGACCGCCCTGGCACGGTATACGGACCCCGCGCTGGTGATCGCGGTCGACTCCGACCGGCTCTATCCCCTTAAGAACTCCCAGCGGCTCGACGCGGCCTTCTCGGGCTCCGACGGCGTCAAGGTGGTCCACTCCCCCGTGGGCCACGACGGGTTCCTGGTGGAATCCGGGCAGCTCAACGCGTTCATGCAGGAGTTTGAGCGCAGCCTCTGAGTACAGGGCGGCCGATGCGCGGGCTAGGTTGAGCCCAGCGCGGCGCTGCGCTGGGCACAGGGTTCCATTTTCGTTTCTTTCGATTTACGATTGAAACATGTCACACGCACGTCCAGTCGACCGCACCGTTGAGCCATCCGATGCCGATGCCCTCGCGTCGGTCTCTGCCATCCTTCACGGTGAGCACATGCCCGCTCTAGTCGGACCAAACGCAGAGCACATCAATCTCCCGAAGGACGTCTACGAGGTCTTGCGCGACATCGTGGATGCCATGCAGCACGGCAAGGCCGTGACGGTCATGCCGCAGGACCGCGTCATGACCACCAAGGCCGCTGCCGACTTCCTCGGCGTGTCACGACCCACACTCGTGGGGCTTCTCGAAGCTGGCCACATTCCCTTCGAGCGGCCGTCGAGGCACAGACGAGTAAAGCTCTCAGACCTCATCGCGTACCGCGACAACCTCCGTGAAGACCGTCGCGAAGCTCTCAACAAGCTCACTAGCGAGACGACCGCCGGGCCGACGACCAACGAGTTCATCTCAACCCGTTGACGCGCTCCTTCACGGCAGTCCTCGATGCCTGCGTACTGATCCCGTACCCGCTGTTTGATGTGCTGTTGCGCGCCGCCGACGCAGGACTCTATCGACCCGTATGGAGCGCCGACATCCTCGACGAAGTCGAACGGAACATCGTTGCGAAGCTCGGCGTCGAGCCTGAGCGGGCGTCGCGCAGGATTGGACACATGAAAGCGGCGTTCCCGGATGCGAGCGTAGACGGTTACGGACAGTTGATCCCTGCGATGACTAATCACCAGAAGGATCGCCACGTGCTTGCAGCGGCCGTGCGTGCGAATGCTTCGCTGATTGTCACTGCCAACATGAAGGACTTCCCCGACGCCGCGCTAAGTCCGTTCAGCATCACGGCAACCACGCCAGACGACTTTTTGCTCGACCTCCTCGATCTGAGCGAGGTCAAGATCCTCAACTCGCTTGACTCGATGCTCGAGCAGAACTCGAGCCCTCCCAATTCTGTGGCAGAGCTGGCGCACCAACTCGAGGGCACCGCACCGAAGTTCACGTCTGTTGTTCTGGGCTTGCTGTCCGCGTAGCGGGCGCAAGCGAGGGAAGCACTCACGCCAAGGTCCTAGATGGGTTGACTCATCACGTCGGTGACGCAGGCCTCGATCCGTGAAGTCGAGGCCGGGCTCCGACGGCGCCAAGGTGGTCCACTCCCCCGTGGGCCACGACGGACTCCTGGTCGAATCCGGGCAACTCAACGCGTTCATGCAGGAGTTCGAGCGGTCGCTCTAGCGACACCGCCTCGGCGGCCGATGCGCGGGCTGGCTCTCGCAAAATAACTAGTGGTGCGTCCGCAAAATTACTAGTCAAAAGGCCGCAGAATAACTAGTGTGAGCACATGGCCGCCTACGTCCCACGCACCGTGGACCACACTATTCAGGCTCGGCTGCGCACGTCCTCCGCACTCGTGCTAGCGGGGCCGCGCGCTGTCGGCAAGACGTCCACCGGCCGTCACCACAGCGCCAGCCACGTGTCCCTTGACACCGACATGGCCGCGCGACAGCTGGCTCAGGTCAGCCCGGCACGAGTTTTCGAAGGGGGCGTGCCACGCCTGCTGGACGAATGGCAGACGGTGCCCGACCTGTGGAACGAGGTGCGGCATGAGGTCGACCGGAGACAATCCGCAGGTCAGTTCATTCTTACAGGGTCCGCCACGCCGGCCGATGACGCCATTCGTCATACCGGCACGGGACGGTTCTCACGGCTCAGGCTCCGGCCTCTCGCCTGGTGGGAGTCTGGATTTTCAAGCTCGCAAGTGAGCATCGCGGATGTCCTGGCGGGAGGCCCGGTAGACGCGGCAGACCCTGGCGTCACTCTCGGCGACGTGGCAGAGCGAGTTCTCGCAGGCGGATGGCCGCAAGCGATACAGATGTCGACTGCAGACGCGTGCGGGTACGCGGCGGACTACCTCGACCAGATGACACGCATGGACGTTACGGCGCTGACGGGCAGGCGAACCGATCCCACCAACGTGCGCAGACTCGTCGCGTCGCTGGCGCGCAACACAGCGACGGAAGTGTCCGTCGCCACACTCGTGCGCGACACTGGCGGCAGTGAGCCGAGCCTCGCGCGGGACACCGTGAACAACTACCTCGATGCCCTGCGGCGCGCGTTTCTTCTCGACGAGCAAGCTGCGTGGGCGCCACGCCTGCGGTCATCGACCCGGCTTCGCAAGGCTCCCAAGCGTCACCTCGCGGATACGTCTCTCACCTGCGCGGCGCTTCGCGTTACCTCGCCGGATCGCCTGATGGGCGATCCGCACTCGTTTGGGTTCGTGTTCGAGTCCGTGGTGCATCAACAGTTGGCCACTGCGGCAGACCAGCTCCGTGCGAGTGTGGAGCACTACCGCGACGAGTCCGGGCTTGAGTGTGACGCGGTGGTCGACCTCGGCAATGGCACATGGAGCGCGTGGGAAGTCAAGCTCGGTCACGCGTTCGTGGAGGAGGCGGCTAGGAACCTACTCGCACTGGCCGCGCGCGTGAGTGACGACGCGCATGGGCCCCCTGCCAACCTCATCGTTGTGGTGCCAAGCGGTCCCAGTTACCGCCGCAAGGATGGGGTGAGCGTAGTGGCGGCCAGTGCACTAGCCGCGTAGACGGCTGGGGGACCGTGGAGTTCGGCAACGCGGGCTCCGAGAATCGCTGCTCCTACCAGCACAAGGAGTCCGCCATAGCGTTGTGGGCGATCGGGCGACACGGACCGAACTGCATGGTTGACGCGACGGGCCATCCCGCGCTGGTGATCGCTGTCGACTCCGACCGGCCCTACCCGCTCAAGAACTCCCAGCGGCTCGATGCGGCAATGTCGGGCTCAGACGGCGTCAAGGTGGTCCACTCCCCCGCGGGCCACGACGGATTCCTGGTCGAATCCGGGCAGCTGAATGCGTTCATGCAGGAGTTCGAGACCTCGCTCTAGCGAGTAAGCAAGCGGTGGTTGCGGCCGAAGCGGACGTGCGCTCGCCTTGGCCACACGGACTGCGCTCTAGCCAAAACTAGGCACTCCGGCTTGCCACGACACCCTCTGCGGGCGTCGGCCAACGTACCAACAGACGAGTTCGTAGGCGAATCAATCCGAGGAAGGGTGTGCCCAAGATTCTGCTGGGCTCCACGTGAGAGGCGGCGAAGATGGCAACGCGCACCCCGCACACCGGCCACTTTCGGTCGGCCGATGCGCGGGCTGGCTCAGCAACAGCGTCTCGGCGGGCGGCGCTACCGTTCATCGCGTTGATGCCGCCAGAGCCTGTCTGCAAACTGCGGGCACCCTGCGTCTCTGAGGCGTTGCGGTAGGTCACTGGAGGGATCTTTCG
Organism: Demequina sp.; assembly: GCA_046295115.1. Classification (GTDB taxonomy): domain Bacteria; phylum Actinomycetota; class Actinomycetes; order Actinomycetales; family Demequinaceae; genus Demequina. Next base: position 854 of record JBKBNW010000156.1, on the reverse strand, counting down.
ATCGCCAGTAAGTCCATTGCTCGTGCATCACTTCGTTGACCGTATTGGGGCTCGAATCGTCGACCGGAGCCGGTCAGCGACCAGAGTGATCGCCTCGCCGTCTGCGTGGGGATTGCGGCGACGGATCCCGCGCACGGTCTCCGCAAGAATGTCTTCCGTCCAACACGTGGCAAACATTCCAGGCGCGTTGATTTGGACCAGCAATATCCAATCGCGCAGAGTGCGCGACACGAGAACGTTTGCGTCAACGAGCACCCTGGTAAACACCCCGCCACCCTATCGACGGGGCACGACATTACTCCAGGTTCAGTTCGTCCTCGAGTTCGAGCAGGCGCTTGAGTTCCTCTCGCTGGCGGGCAAGACGCTCGCGCCGGAGCGCCATGACATCAGCAGTTCTCAGGCGGGTATGCGCTCCGACCTTGTGCGAGGAGATCTCACCTGACCGGATCCATTTCATGAGCGTGGAACGGCTCACGCCCAGTTGCTCAGCGGCCACCGTAGTGGTGAGCTCTTCCGGGAGCGCGCTAACTGTGACGGTCCGTCCGCGTGCCATATCGTCAAGCAAACGCACCACAAGCTTGCTGAACTCAGGGGTGATCTGCGGCGCGGCCATTGGGCGCTCAGTGGGCAGAGGCTCGGTCAACCTGGTGAGCCAGCTCGCCAGTGATCTCGATTGCGTCCGCTCCTCGCCCTCGAGGAAAATGCGATCAGCTAGCGACTCAGTCATCACGTTCTCCAGTCCACGGCACGCGCAAGTTGTAAGTGTTGCACGCATCAGTTATATGTGACAACCCGGGAGCGTGCCGCTTCATGCCCAGGCGGGGGAACTCCACGGCTCGACCAGGCCTGCTCTG
>JBKBNW010000155.1:0-4843 GCA_046295115.1 Demequina sp. | reverse complement strand
CGTGCGCGCTGATCGCATGGAACTGGCTCCCCATGCGGGACGCCGCGACTCGAGTGATCCAGGCAGACCGCTAACGGGCGACGCTCTCGCGCCTAGACGTTGCCCTGGAACAGGCTCGTCACCGAGCCGTCGTCGAAGACCTCGCGCACCGCGCGTGCGATGAGGGGCGCGATCGACAGCACCGTGAGCTTGTCGAACTGCTTGTCTTCCGAGATTGGCAAGGTGTCGGTGACGACGACCTCGCAGATCTGGGAGTCGCGCAGGCGCTCCATCGCGGGGCCCGACAGCAGTCCGTGAGTCGAGGCCACGATTACGTCCTTGGCGCCGTTCTCGAAAAGCGCCTCCGCGGCCTGCACGATGGTGCCGCCGGTGTCGATCATGTCGTCCACCAGCACGCACGTGCGGCCCTTGACCTGGCCCACCAGCTCGTGAACCTTGACCTGGTTGGGGACGGAGGGGTCGCGCCGCTTGTGGATGATCGCGAGGGGGGCACCCAAGTGGTCGGACCACTGGTCGGCCAGGCGCACGCGGCCCGCGTCAGGCGACACGATCGTGAGGTTGTCGGGCGACACCCGGGTACGCACGTACTGCGCGAGCAGCGGCATCGCCCACAGGTGGTCGACGGGACCGTCGAAGAATCCCTGGATCTGCGCCGTGTGCAGGTCGATCGACATGATGCGGTCGGCGCCGGCGGTCTTGAACAGGTCGGCCATGAGGCGGGCGGAGATGGGCTCGCGGCCCTTGTGCTTCTTGTCCTGGCGCGCGTAGCCGTAGCAGGGAATCACCGCGGTGATCTGCTTGGCGGAGGCGCGCTTGAGCGCGTCCACCATGATCAGCTGCTCCATGATCGCCTCGTTGATGGGCGCGGCGTGGGACTGGATCACGAACGCATCGGCCCCTCGCACGCTCTCGCCGAACCGCACGTACAGCTCGCCATTGGCGAAGGTGTAGGCGGTGGTGGGAAGGAGCTCGATCTCGAGGTCCGACGCCACGGCCGCGGCGAGCTCCGGGTGCGCACGGCCGCCGGCCAGCACCATCCGTCGCTCGCTCGTGTGCGAGATCCCTGCGCTCATGCGTCTCCCTTGGAGTTCTCGGCCGAGTCGGCCGGTGACGTCGACGATAGCCCGTTGGCCGCGTCGTCTGCGTGCGTGGCCCGGTGTGCTGCCTCGGCGGGTGCGGTGCCGGGGCGTCGCCTTTCGACCCAGCCTTCGACGGTTTGCTGGGGCGACGAGTTGATGGCCAGCGCCCCCGGCGGCACGTCGTGGCGGACGGTGGTGCCGGCACCCGTGTAGGCGCCGTCGCCGATGGTCACCGGGGCGATCAGGGTGTTGTCGGAGCCGATCCGCACGTGCGCGCCCACGGAGGTGCGGTGCTTATTGACGCCGTCGTAGTTCACGAAGATGGTGCCGGCACCCACGTTGGTGCCCTCGCCGATCTCGGCGTCGCCCACGTAGCTGAGGTGCGGCACCTTCGCATGGGGACCGATGATCGAGTTCTTGACGCCCACGAACTCGCCGACCTTGCCGCCCTCGCCGATGACGGTGCCGGGGCGCAGGTGAGCGAAGGGCCCCACGGTGGCGCCGGGGCCGATCTCGGCACGCTCGGCGTGAGTGCGCACCACGCTGGCGCCCGCACCCACGAGCACGTCGGTGAGGGTGCAGTCCGGGCCGATCGTCGCGCCGGTGGCTACCTCGGTCTGTCCGTGCAGCTGCGTGCCCGGCATGATCGTGGCGTCGGGGGCGAGCTGGACGTCGGCGTCGATCCAGGTGGTCGCGGGGTCCACGATGCTCACGCCCTCCCGCATCCAGCGCTGCAGGATACGGTCGTTGAGCGCCTTGCCGGCTGCCGCGAGCTGGACGCGGTCGTTGACGCCCTCCGTCGCCGCCGCATCGGGCGCCACGAAGGGGAACACGTGCCCGCCGTCGCGGCGCGCGATCGCGATCACGTCGGTGAGGTACATCTCGCCCTGGGCGTTGTCCTGGCCCAAGCGGGCGAGCGCGTTGCGCAGCACCGCAGCGTCGAACACATAGATGCCGGCGTTGATCTCGGTGATGGCGCGCTGCTCGGCGCTGGCGTCTTTGTGCTCGACGATCTCGACGACCTCGTCGGTGGCGGCATCGCGCACCACGCGGCCGTAGCCGGTGGGGTCTGCCACGCGCGCGGTCAGCAGCGTCACGGCTGCGCCTGACTCGTCGTGAGCGTCGACCAGCGCGCCCAGCAGCTCGCCGTCCACCAGCGGCACGTCTCCGCTCGTGACGACCACCGCGCCGTCGAGCTGGGTGTCGAGCACTGAGATGTCGCCTACCTCGCCGCTGGCCACGCGCGCGGCGACGGCGGTCGCGTCGAGGGTGGACAGGCCGCAGTAGACGGCCCGACCGGTGCCAGGGATGTCGTCTTGGTCAGCGAGTAGCGCGTGCGGCGCGATCTCGCGGATGTGGGCCGCGACTCGCTCCCGGTCGTGGCGCACCACGACGGCCACGCGGTGCGGCTCGAGTGCGGCGGCCGCGGTCAGCGCGTGCCCCACAAGCGAGCGCCCGGCGATCGCGTGGAGCACCTTGGGGGTGGCCGACTTCATACGGGTGCCTGCGCCGGCGGCGAGGATCATCACGGCGGCGGGTCGCGTGCGGCTCACCGGGCTCCCTTCTGCTGCCCCTCTCGGGGCGTTCAACTGCTGCGGGCACCACTCTACCGGCGGGTGGACGGTGCGCGCCCCGCGCATCGACTCACGCGCCGCCTTCACTGCGAACCACAAACGGCCGCAACACGCCGTACCCGGCCCCGGCATCGGCCCTTCGCACGGGGTGTCGAGCGCGAAAGTGGTTCGTAGTGAAAGGGGTGAAAGGGGAAAGGTCTGTTGGCTCCGCCCACAGGATTCGAACCTGTACTCCAAGGCTCCAAAGGCCTGAGTGCTGCCGTTACACCAGGGCGGAACGGGGGGCTCGCGCCCCCGGGTTGCCCAGTCTGCCAGGATTCGCGGCACACTGGGAACGTGAACCACGAGCCCCGCAAGGTCCCACGTGCCCGGATGACGGCCCGCGAGCGCCGCGAGCAACTGCTCGCCGTGGCGCGCACCCTGTTCGCCGAGCGCGGCTTCGAGGGCACCTCGGTCGAGGAAATCGCGGCCAGGGCCGACGTCTCCAAACCAGTGGTCTACGAGCACTTTGGTGGCAAGGAGGGCGTCTACGCGGTCATCGTCGACCGGGAGGTTCAGGCGCTGCTCGGGTCGCTCACCGGGGCGCTCGACGAGCGCGGCCACCCGCGCCAACTGGTCGAGCGCGCCGCCATGGCCCTGCTCGACTACATCGAGTCCTCGCCGGACGGCTTCCGCATGCTGGTGAGAGACTCCCCCGTCGCCCAGGGCACCGGCACGTTCTCCTCGCTCATCGGCGATGTCGCGGCGCAGGTCGAGCACCTGCTCGCGCACCAGTTCTCCAAGCGCGGCCTGAACCCCTCGAGCGCGCCCATCTACTCGCAGATGCTGGTGGGCATGGTCGCGCTCACCGGCCAGCACTGGGCCGAGGTGCGCGAGCCCTCCAAGGACGAGGTCGCCGCCCACCTCGTGAACTTGGCGTGGAACGGGCTCAGCAACTTCGAGAACCTGCACCCGGATTCGGTGAGCGCCACCCCGCCACTGGAGTGACTGGGCTACGCCGCGCAATGCGGCCGATGCGGGCCTATCGTCAGTGGTGTCACGTCACCTCCAAGCCTTCGGGAGCCACCACATGATCAAAGGATTCAGGGACTTCATCGCGCGCGGGAACGTGGTCGATCTTGCGGTCGCGGTCGTCATCGGCGCCGCGTTCGGCGCGGTCGTCACGTCGTTGGTCGACAACGTCATCAACCCGATCATCGCGGCGATCTTCGGCGAGCCGGACATGTCGGCGGTGCTCGTGTGGACGCTCAACGACGCCGGGACCGCCGACCCCTCGGACGATGCGGTGCTGGCCTTCGGGGCGTTCCTCACCGCGGTGCTGAACTTCCTCATCATCGCGGCAGCAATCTATTTTGTAATCGTGTTGCCGCTGAACAAGTTGGCCGCGCGGCGCCGCAAGGACGAGGCCGCCCCCGACGAGGCCGTCGGTCCCACCGAGATTCACCTGCTCACCGAGATCCGTGACGCGCTCGCGGCGCGCCCGCGCGAATAGGCCGCCACCACGCGTCGTGGAGGGACATGGCGGCAAGATTGGCGCCAAATCCTGCACCCATGTCCCGCTAGTGCGCAGGCTTGTGGCGGCTACGCGACGAGAACTGCGCCGGGCACCGGCCCGGAGGCGGCGACCACCGCATCGGCCGTGTCGGAGGCCGTGAGGTGCGCGGCGATCGCGAGCGCATGCTGGCGGGAGCGCGCCAGCGCGGCGACCGTAGGACCCGATCCCGAGACCATCACACCGAGCGCATCGGCCTCGAGCGCTGCGTCCATCACCGCCTGCAGTCGCGGCGCAAGCGATAGCGCGGCGGGCTGCAGGTCGTTTACGAGCGCGTCGCCGAGCGCCTGCGCGTCCCCGGCGACCAGGGCCACCATGATGGCGTCGCTAATCGACGGCTCCACGGCCTCGCGCTCGCCGTCGGCGACCATTCGGTCAAACTCCCCGTAGACCGCGGCGGTCGACAGCCCCTGCGCCTGGGTGGCGAACACCCAGTAAAACCTCCCGCGCGACATCGCGGGCGTAATCTCGTCTCCCCGGCCCAGCCCCACCGCGGTGTGGCCGTGGAGCACGAATGGCACGTCCGCGCCCAGTCCGGCGGCGATCTCGTCGAGTTGCGTGCGCGACACCCCGAGGTCCCACGCTTCGGCGCAGGCGAGAAGGGCGGCGGCCGCGTCCGCACTGCCACCCGCCATGCC
>JBKBNW010000154.1:0-4883 GCA_046295115.1 Demequina sp. | reverse complement strand
CAGGCGCGCCACCTCGGGCTCGGCCGCGGCTCGCAGGCGGGCGACCTTGTCAACGAGGCCCTCACCCACATGATCGGCGCGACGTCACCGCGGCTGCACCTCGAGCTGCTGTGCGCACGACTGGTCGCCGCGCACGCAGCGGCCGCTGGCCACGCGGCTCCCGCGCCGCGCGAACAGCCTCGTCCTGCACAGACCAACGGAGGGGCTGCGCCCGCCGTGCCGACAGTGGCGGCCCACGCTCGCGTGCCGCAGGACCCGGCAACCGGTGGCAGCGCCTCACCCGCGGCCAGCACCCCCGACAACAGTGTGCGGCCGGACGACACCGCGCAGTCAGACGACACCGCGCAGTCAGACGACACCACCTCGGCTTCGCGCGCGGGGTCCGAGCAGCCACCTTCCGTCCCCGAGGACGAACCCTCGCCCCCCAGCTCCCCCTCGCCCGCCCCGGTGGCGCCTTCTACCGCGGCCCCCGCGACCGCATCGGCCGCGCCCGAGCCCGTGCGCGCCGCGACAGGCGACGTCGCAGGCGGCGCCGAAGACACTGAACTCGTACGTAGGCGTTGGCCTGAGGTGCTCGGCACGCTCGAGCGCCGCCGAGTGACCTGGTCCATGGTCAGCCAGAGCGCTCAGGTCACCTCCGTCGAGGGCGGGGTGCTGACGCTCGCCTTCGACAACAGCGCACTCGCGGGACGGTTCTCCGGCAGTACACATGCCGAGAACGTCGCCCTGGCCATCCGTGAGACTCTCGGGCTTCACGTGCGCATCGAGGCAGTCACCGACACGGCTTCACGGCCGGCTCCGATATCTCCCGTCAGCGCGCCGACGGCGTCCGCCCACTCTGCCTCTCCCGCCGCGGTCGCCTCCGCCCCCGCCACGGCCCCTTCCGTTCGCGCGGCCGGCGCCCCCTCCACACCCGCGCCGCACGTCGACGAGCCGCCCCCGTGGGACGAGGACGAGGAGCACGCGTCTCCCGACGACGAGCAAGCCCCCGACTCCCAGTTGACGGGAGCCGACGTCGTCAAGCAGATGCTCGGCGGCACCATCATCAAGGATTAGACGGCCTCGCCGCACCCGTCCCCCTATGCAGCGTCTCGACCTAGCCCGACCCGCGCTTGACGTCGCTCCTACCCTGCTGGGCGCGCGCCTCACTCACCGCGCTGCCGAAGGCGCGGTGACGGTGGAGATCACGGAAGTCGAGGCTTACTCCGGTGAGACGGATCCCGCGTCGCACTCCCACCGCGGCCCGACGGCTCGCAATCGGGTGATGTTCGGCGAGGCCGGGCACATGTACGTGTACCTGTCATACGGCATTCATTGGTGCGCCAACATCGTCACCGGTGTGCCCGGGGAGGGCTCCGGCGTGCTGCTGCGCGCCGGCCGAGTGGTCGAGGGCGTCGACTTAGCCCGCGAGCGCCGGGGGTCCACCGTGACGGACCGCAACCTCGCCCGCGGGCCGGCCTGCCTGGCGCAGGCGCTGCGTATCGACATGGCTGTCAACGGGGCCGATGTCTTCGCCGGGCCCCCGCTGATGCTTGAGGTGGGGCGCGCCGTGAGCGAACGGGATATCTCTTCGGGCCCGCGCGTGGGCGTGCGGCTGGCACCGGATGTCCCGTGGCGGTTCTGGATCACGGACGAGCCCACAGTGTCGGCATACAAGCGCAGCCCTCGGGCCGCACCCATCACGCCACAGCCATGACCCACGCCGCAGCACCGGAGGGACGCGCGCCTACGCATCCCCGGCCCCAGCAACGGCCGTACTCTTGAGCGCATGTATGACGGCGCAGTTCAGGATCTGATCGACGAGCTCGGGCACCTCCCCGGGGTTGGCCCCAAGAGCGCGCAGCGCATCGCGTTTCACATTCTTGCGACGGACGCGGCCGATGTGCAGCGGCTGGCGGAGGCGATCACGACGGTCAAGGAGCGCGTGCGGTTCTGCGAGACCTGCGGGAACGTGGCGGAGTCCGAGCAGTGCCGCATCTGCGCCGATTCCCGCCGGCTCGTCGACGTGCTGTGTGTGGTCGAGGAACCCAAGGACGTGGTGGCCATCGAGCGGACTCGCGAGTATCGCGGGCGGTATCACGTACTCGGAGGCGCGATCGATCCCATGAACGGCGTGGGCCCAGACGACCTGCGCATCCGCGAACTGCTGACGCGCCTGGGTGACGGCGCGATCGAGGAGGTCATCATCGCCACCGACCCGAACATCGAGGGCGAAGCGACCGCGACATACCTGACCCGCATGTTGGTGCCCATGGGCGTCACCGTTTCAAGGCTGGCGTCGGGGCTGCCCGTCGGCGGCGACCTCGAGTACGCCGATGAGGTCACCCTCGGACGCGCATTCGAGGGGCGGCGGCGCGTCACCTGATCAACGCATCGGCCGCTGCTTCCCCACCGACCGGCCGGCGCCGGCCGGTGAGGAGGCCACAGATGACCGATGCACCGGCCCGTCAGGCGACCCGGGTACCGGTGCGCAGCTTCTTGTAGGGCACCCGCAGACGGCGGACGACGATGATCATGGAGCCGAACAGCAGCACCCCCATCGCGCTCAAGCCGATCCACGGCGCGCGCGCCAAGTTGGCCCGCTCCTGCTCGTACTCTCGCCACCGCGCGTCTTGCTCAGCCCACTCCTGCTCCATCTCCTCATCCGAGAGCTGTTCGCCGCCCCTGCCAAACATCTCGGCGCACTCGTCGTACTCCTGGTAATCGTTAATGTCGTCGGCGGGGCCCATGCGAGTGCCGGCGACGGAGGAGTGCATCATCGCGAACAGACCGGGCTCCGCCCGGCCGTCTCGCTGCCAGGTTTCCGGGTCGACAATCGGAGCGGTCTCCCCGATCATCACCACCGGGTTGAGGAGCAGCATCCACGCGATGTGCTGGGTCTGGGTCACCCCGTACGTCCACTCCTGCTCGATGCACTGGTAGTCGGCCTCGTCCAGGGTGGAGAAGTCCCCCGACATCTGAGCGGCGTCGAGGGCCTCCGCTTGCTCAGCGGTCAACGATTCCCAATCGATGTAGCGGTCCGTCTGGGTCGCCGTATCGGTGACGAGCACGCTCGACAGCGCGAACACCACCAGCGTGCCGATCACGAAGAACCCGGTGGTGAGGTGGGCCAGAGACACGGACGCGACGGCGCGTGCGGCGATCGCCGACCAGGCGAGGCCCACTGCCGTGAACGCGAGCACGACCAGGAGAATCGCGAGCACCGTGATCACGAGCTCGTCGATGCGCCACCCCGACTTCAAGTACGCGAAGATCAGGAACGGCGACAACGCGAGTAGCGCCGCCACCGACACCAACCACGAGGACAGCAGCTTCCCCATCGCTATGTCGCCCGCGGTCAGGTGCGTCATCTGAAGCGGGGCGAGCACGCCCTCCCCAGAGTCCCCGTTGATCGCGGTCGCCGACAGCGACGGGGCGATCAGCGTGCCGATGCCCAAAATCAGGATCAGCGCGAGCTCGAGGTTGATCGACGACAGTTCCGACGGGGCCATGATGGCCGCCAGGATGCAGATCCCCACGGCAATCGCGAAGATGATGCCGTAGAACACGTACCCCTTGGCGCTGGGGCGCCGCCGGCGCAGTTCGATCCTGGTGACCAGGGCCACGCCACGGGGGGTCGGCGCCCACGGGTTTCCCTTGCGGGCGGGCGGCGACACGTGCACGTCGCTCAGTGACGGCGGCTGGGTGGGCTCGCTGACCTCGGTGCTCATCGCCGCTCCTCATTCATCGCCATGTACGTCTGTTCGAGCGCCGAGCCCACCGGGCCAAACCGATGGACCTGCACCCCTTGGCGGACCAGCCACGCGAGCGCCTGCGCCGCGTTCGGCTCGTCGGCGATGCGCGTGATCGCCCCCGTCGGGGTGGGCTCGAAGTCCACGCCGGCGGTGGTGAGGGCCTGCTGCAGCGCCGCGGGATCGATCGCGTCAATCCGGTACTTGAGCCTGGCGTCAGCCACCATGGCAGCCGCGTCGTCGCCCAGCGTGCGGCCCTTGGACATGAAGATCGCGTCGTCGACCATGGCGTCGAGTTCGGCGAGCACATGGCTGGAGACCAGCACGGCTCGGCCCTCGCCAGCAAGCTCACGCACGAGCGTGCGCAGGTCGACCCGCGAGCGCGGGTCGAGCCCGTTGGCGGGCTCGTCGAGCAACAGCACCTGCGGGTCGTGGACCAGTGCGCGGGCCAGCGACAGGCGCTGCTTCTGACCCCGGGACAACACGCGTGCCGGCTGGTTCGCGAACTCTCCCAGGTGCACGCGCTCGAGCAGCGCTATGCCACGGGCACGAGCGGCGTTACGCGGGATCCGGTACGCCTCGCCCATCAGGGTGAGCGTCTGGAGGCACGTGAGGTTGTCCCACGAGCCCAACTGGTCAGGCATCCAGCCTATGGCGGCGCGCACGGCGGCGGCGTCGGTGCGGGGGTCGGCCCCGGCAACAGTAATCTCGCCCTCGTCGGGTCGCAGCAGCCCCGCGAGCATGAGCATCAGCGTGGTCTTGCCGCATCCGTTCGGTCCGATCAGGGCGGTCACCTGGCCCCGAGGGACCCATAGGGTCGCAGATTCCACGGCTCGAACCGACCCGAACGAACGGGCCACTCCTCGCGCTGTGATGGCCGCCGTCACCGGGGGCGCCTCTTCCGTGATGGTCAGTCCACTCCTTGAGCAGTCGGGATGACGCGGCAACGCGCCAGGGGCCATCGGGACAACAGTGGCACAGGGCCACGGGCGCGGGTATAAGGGACAACCCTGATTCTTTGGCGTGTCGATCGAGTGGAGTCCTGACGTGGCGACAAAACTAGTAAGCACGCTCACTGTCTGACCGACCCCGCCCACCCGAGGAGCTCGCCATGCCACGTCCACCGTCCGACAAGCGAGAGCGCCTCACCAC
>JBKBNW010000153.1:0-4895 GCA_046295115.1 Demequina sp. | reverse complement strand
GACATGTCGGAGTACATGGAGAGCCACGCGGTGTCGCGGTTGATTGGCGCACCTCCCGGTTACGTCGGCTACGACCAGGGCGGGCAACTGACGGAGGCGGTGCGCCGCCGGCCCTACAGCATCCTGCTGTTCGACGAGGTCGAGAAGGCCCACCCCGATGTGTGGAACGTGCTCCTCCAAGTGCTCGACGACGGCCGCCTCACGGATGGCCGTGGTCGCACGGTGAACTTCACCAACACCATCCTCATCATGACGTCCAACCTCGGATCCGACGTCGTGCTCGGGTGGGACGGCGCGGACCGGGACGCTCTCGAGCACGACCTGCAGGCGGTGCTCCGCAAGGCGTTCCGCCCCGAGTTCCTCAACCGGCTCGACGATGTCGTGATCTTTGACCGCATCGACCCCTCCGCGATGGGAGACATCGTGGAGACCGAGCTGGCGAAGGCCGTCGCGCGTATCGCGGCGCAGAAGGACATCGCGCTCACGGTGTCCGATGCGCTGCGAGAGTCGCTCGCGCGCGACGGATACGACCCCGCATTCGGTGCTCGGCCGCTGCGCAGGCTCATCCAGACGAGGGTGCTGAACGCCCTCGCGAAGCAAATCGTGGACGGCACCGTCGGCGAAGGTGATCAGGTGCGAGCTGACTGGAACGGCGAGGCGGTGGTGCTCGAGTCGGCATAGCGCATGCGCAGCGCCGTTCCCGTTGCCGGGTCCACACTCTCGGCATAGCCTGGAGGGAGTCCCCCTGACTAGAGGGAGAGTCGCAATGGCGCGTACATATGTCATCACCGGAGCTGCGTCGGGGATCGGGGAGTCCACCGCCCAGTTACTCAAGGACCGCGGGCACACCGTGATCAGTGTGGACCTGCACGATGCGGACATCACCGCAGACCTCACGAGCGCGGAGGATCGCGCCGGCTTGGCCGATGCGGTCACGGACATGGCCCCGGACGGCATCGACGCCATCGTCGCCGTGGCCGGGCTCGCACATCCCATCCCCGCCACCGTGGCCGTGAACTACTTCGGCATGGTGGCATCACTGGAGAACCTGCGGCCGCTGTTGTCCGGCTCGCCCGCGCCGCGCGCGGTGGGCGTGGGGTCGATGGCGAGCCTGATGACCCACGACGCCGAACTTGTGGACCTGATGCTCGCGGGCGACGAGCCGGCGGCGATGGCCCGGGCGGAGGTCCTCGCAGCCGACCAGCAGACGGGCCAGCTCATCTACTCGTCGACGAAGGTCGCCTTCGCCAGGTGGATCCGGCGCAATGCCGCGAACGAGGCATGGGCGGGCGAGTCGATCCCGCTCAACGCGGTCGCACCCGGCGTCATCCTCACCCCGATGGTCGCCCCACTCTTGGAGACCCCGGAGGGCAGGGAGCAGATCGCCCAGGGGGTGCCGATGCCGCTCAACGGCTTCGCGGAGCCGATCGCGGTCGCGACCTTGCTCGCGTGGCTCGCCGGGGAAGAGAACACGCACCTGTGCGGTCAGGTGGTGTTCGTCGACGGCGGGTCCGATGCCGTCATCCGAGGCGACTCCACTTGGTAAGCCTCCAAACAACGAGAAAAGGCCCGCCGTAGCGGGCCTTTTCTTCTGGCTGGGGTACCAGGACTCGAACCTAGACTAAATGAACCAGAATCACTCGTGCTGCCAATTACACCATACCCCAACGGTCCCGGCCGGGGCCGAGACTAAGGCCGAGCACGAAGCCCGGCCGACGAACCACTCTACCGTGCCGGGGCCGACGGTCAAAACCGGTCCGCGCATCGGACGGGCGCCCGCGCCTCAATCAAAGTAGACCTCCGCGAGGGTCTCCCCCTGGACGATCCCTGCCCCGATGAGCGCATTGCACGCGGGCGTGAGTGCGTCCATCATCTCTACAAGCTCGTCGCTCTCGCCCCACGGGATCTTGACGCCCGCGCTGATCGTCACAGGGCCGCACCTGATCGCGTCGGAACGGGTCAGATACGTGCCACGGTCCAGCGCCAGGTCCTCCTCCCCCACGCGCACCGCGACCGCACCGCCCGCGTTCGTCAGCCCTACTGCCTGCGCGAAGGAACTCTGCGACTCGCTCACCACCGGCACCCAGATGGAGCGCTCCTGCGCGACCCCTGCCACGACCTCGAGCGCCTCACTCCACTCGGACGAACCGACCGCACGCAGCCCCGACGATCGGTCGTGGCGGAGCAAGGAGATCTCGTGAGTCACCTGGGCGGGGTGCTGTTGCACCCACACCTGCTCGGCCACGGTCGCGAGGAAGGGCTCGTCTGCGCGGGCGGCGGCTACGGACCGCTCCACGGCCTGCTCGTCGCTGGTGTCGACGGGAGTGCGCGGCATCGTGCACGCCGAGCCCCCACGCGTGCGCTCCGCCATGGCCGCTCCGCCCCTGCCTAGATAGAGGTCGGGTTGGCGCAGCAACGGCACCGGCGCCTCCGGGTACGCCGTCGCCGGCTCCAGCTCGAAGAACCTCGCCACTGTATCGAGGGAGCCCGCGTGATCCACGATCCTCACCTCGTATGGGAAGCCGCGCTCAGTCATGCATTCGACCAGCACCGTGCGGTCGAGCCATTCCTGATAGACCAGCGCCGTGGCCCGCGCTGCGCTCGCGGTGGGTGGCTCGGGAATCGGCGGCGGCTCATCATCGCCATCTGGCCATGCGATCGCCACGCCCATCGCCACCACGATCACCGCGGCGCTGGCCATGAGTATGAACCTCACCCACCGCGCGTGGGGCGGACCCTGCCGTCGTGGACGGTCCCGCGCGGCGTGAGGATCCTCGACGACCACATACTCCTGGGTCACCGTCCACCTCGCCTCGTCGCGCACTCCCCTTCGACCCTACGCCGCGACGAGCGGCCGTGCTAGGTCCGCACGGGTGTGCCGACGTCACTACAGGGACGTCACTACAGGGACGTCGCTACAGGACGGAGGCCGGGCGGTCGACCGGCGGCGTCGACCCGGAGTAGATGTCGAGTAGGGCCGGATACACCTTGTCGATGTCGTACCGCGCCTCAAAGTACGCGCGCTGCTCGTCCTTCGCCTCCTCGAGTTCGCGGTCGTCCATCTGGAGCATGCGGGTGATCAGTGCGGCCAGCGCCTGCCGATCATCCGGTGGCACGAGGTAGCGCTGTGCGAGCTCGCCCATGGTGCTCGCATAGCCAGCGTTGGCATAGCCGAGGCACACGGCCCGTCTGCTCATCGCCTCGAGCAACACGATCCCGAAGGTCTCGCCGTACCGGGTCGGGAACACCGCGATGTCCGCCTCGTCGTACAGCGCAGTCTTCTCCTCGTGGACGGCACCAACGAAGTCGATCTGGAGGCCCGCTTGCCGCGCGGCGGCGCGGGCCGCGTCTGCCTCACGACCGTCGCCCGCAATCGTGATGCGAGCGCTATCCACGAGCTCACGCGGACGAACCAGCGCGAGCGCCTCGATGAACTGGAGCACGCCCTTGCGCTCCTGGAGCCGGCCTAGGAACAGCACGCTGCGCGCGGCAGCAGCACGCGGCGCGGTGACGACGGGCGGTGACGTGATGCCGATCGGGACGTGCACGCTCGTGCGCCCCAGGTACTTCTCGCTGTAGTGCGCGGTCGGCGCTCCGGTGTCCACGATCGTGTCGAGCCGTGCGATGGCCCGCCGCTGTACCGCCGCGAGAATCCGGTTGGCCGCGATGCGACCGCGATGCTCCTCGACGTACACGTGGAGCGTCGCGACTGCCCGGGCGCGCTTGCCGGTGCGCCGTTCGAGCCTCCTCAACTGCGCAATCACCACGCCCGAGACCAGCGGGGAGAACGGGTACTGGAAGTGGACCACGTCGAACTTGCCGTCCTCGAGCACGCGTCGCACGGTCTTGCGGGACGCTGCACCGGGGAAGACGGACACGCCCCCATTCGGCGCGACGAACGGCACCTCGACGCCCTTGGCGACCCCCACTACGCGAATACGCGGGTCGATGTTCCTGGGCGGCACCGAGGCGTTCTCCGAGTGCAGGACGGTCACGTCGTGGCCGCGATCAATCAGCCACGTCGCCAGGTCGAGGACGTAGTACTGAACTCCCGCCGGGCGATAAATGCTCTCGTCGGCGACAAAGCACACTCGCATCACGCACCCCCGCCTGTCGGAACGGGCGTGGCCCCGGGGCTCAGCCCAATCTTCGCCATGGCCTCACCGTATCGGGCACCATGGTTGCGTTATCGCAGGCACGCGCGCTATGCACCGTGGGCGACACCCACGGCGACACCGCTACCTCGGGTCCAGCACCGCGCACACGTTCCCGAATGCTGCGCCGTTGAAGCGGCCGTCCGCCCCGATATTCACCACCACGTCTCCACAGGAGTGGCCCCAGTTGCGGGTCCAGGAGGTCACGAGGCCTGCGTCCCTGCCGGATACCCGCACCACGACCGCGCGCCCGTCGAGGCCGAGCCCCGCCGCGTGCGCGTACTGGTCCGTCGCCCCGCTCGTGACGACCACCATCTGGTCGCTTAAGGCGGCGAGCACCCGGTCGAGCCGGGCGCTCCACTCCTCCTGGGCGGCAGCGTCCGCCGTGGTCGCCTCGAACTCGTCTTGCACCACTGCGTGAGCGAGCGCGACGTGCGCGGGGTTCTCCGCCACCCACGCGTACTCCGCGAGAACATCGAGGAACGCCTGGTCGGCCCGAGCCTGCACCACGGCGTCTTGCACGACAGTGGCGTCCGGACCCCGCGGCGCAGCCGAATCTGCGACGCAGCTATCGGGAGAAGCCGGGTCGGTCAGCTCCTGGGCCCTCGCGGAGTGGGGACCTCCTGGACCATGCTCCGCCACCCATCGGAGCTCGGGGCTCGGGAGCGACGGGTCGTCGGTCGCAGCCTCAATGCCGAGGAACCTCGCGACCCGCGGCACCCGGGCGACCTCGGTCCGCAG
>JBKBNW010000152.1:0-4916 GCA_046295115.1 Demequina sp. | reverse complement strand
CGGCGTCGAAGCCTTCTGCACCTTCGACACCGGGCACGACCTCTCTCCGCGGTTCTGGGGTGTTGCTGACAGGTGCGCGGGTGGAGACGCGGCGCGCTACGACGACACGGACCCACTGCTCCCGCTGGTCGCCCCGGACCTCACCGCAAACGTGGCGTGCCAGCGGACCTACCTGGCGCTCATCGCCGAGGCGCTTGGCGAGGACGCAGCTCCCTGGCGCGACGCGGCCCGCGCCAGCGAGGCTGCGCTGTGGCGCGAGTGCTTCGACGAGGACGACGACTTTTTCTACGACAGGGAGGCGACGGGCAGCCACCGCCGCCTTCAGTCGGACGTGCTGCTGCGGGTGCTCGCGTGCGAGGTGGGAGACGGGGCCCTCTTCGCCCGCGCGCTCGAGCGCTACCTCATGAACCGCACCAAGTTCCTTGCGGGCTACGGGCTTACGTCGATCGCGCTGGACGACCCACGGTTCGACCGTGACTTCTCCCGCAACTCGTGGGGCGGCCCGACGAACGCGCTCACCATGCTGCGCACTCCGCAGGCCTTCGAGCGCCACGGCCGGGTCGCGGAGCTCGCCACGCTGAGCTCCCCCATGATCGAGGCCCTGGCCGCTGCAGACCGGTTCCCACAATGCTTCGATCCGTGGAGCGGCGCCGCCGGCTTCACCGAGGTCTACTCCCCCGCCATCCTGTGGTTCCTCGACGCCATCGAGCGCCACTGCGGAATCCTGCCCCGGCCCGACGGCGAACTGTGGCTCAGCGCCCTGAGCCCCACCCGCATCGGCCATGGGACAGCGGCCGATGCGGTCGCGTACGCACGCACGCACGCGGGGGTGGCATACGAGCTCGCATGCGACGACGAGGCCGCGAGGGTGTGGCGCGACGGACACCTGTGGCTGACCTTTCCGCGCGGTTGGCGCGTCATCGTCGACGCCGGCGGGGAGGTCCAGGCGGTCGTGGGCCTGTCGCCGGCGGCCGTGTCCGGGGACCTCACGATCGGCGAGCTCACGCTGCCGCTGACGCTCGCGGGCAACGACCACGCGAGCGTCAGCGCAGGCACGCTGGGGAATCGCACGAGCATCGGCGTCGTCACGCCGCGCTCGTAGCGAACCCCCGAGCGTTACGCGCTGAGGTGGGAGCGCAGCACCTCCGATAGGCCCGTGCGCTCGAGGCACTCATCGAAACGGAAGCTCGCCGCGAGCGCGCGCGCCTGCTCGGGCGAGACGCCCGCGAAGCGGTCCCCGAACTGCTCAGCCAGTGGCTCCGCAAGCAGGATGTGCCGGACCAGCACCGCGATGTGCGGCTGCCGGCCCCACGGCCATGGCGCGAAGTCGGGGAACTCCGCGTCAAACACGGCGTCGATGGGATCCAGAATGTCGCGGACCCCCGCGTCCGAACCGCCCCAGGAGTCGATCCCCAGCCGCTTCTTGCGGTCCAGCACGTCCGCGATGCGGTCAACGTAGGGGCTGTCGGGGCGCGCATGGACCAGTCCCTGCAGGCCGATGTCCTTGTAGGTCCATAGCGCCCAGCTGGCGCCGTGGTCACGGTAGATCTCGAGCTGATCGCGCAGCAATTGATAGCGCCACGGGTCCTGGGAGCGGTCGTCGGAGTACACGGGCCCGAACTCGCCGATCCAGATCGGGGTGCCGGTGCGGCGCATGTACTCCGTGCGGCGCAGGAAGGTCTGCTCCACGACATCCCGATCGAAGTGCTCGCCGCGCGTGACGCCCGGGTAGGCGGTCGCGCTGGTGATGCCGGGCAGTGCGTAGTCGTGCGCGGTGTACACGGTGTTGGGCAGCGGCTCGGCGCGGTCGTCGAGGAACGAGAAGTCGGTCGAGTACTTGTTGCCGTCCAAGAACAGCACGTGACGGCCGTCGATCGCCCGAATCGCGCGCTCGAGCCGCTCGTAGAACACCGGCAGCACCGCGCCCGTCGGGTCCGACGGCTCGTTCATCGGGTTGTAGCCGGCGACCTCGGGGCGGTCCTTGAAATGCTCCGCAAGCGCCTCCCACAGGTGCACCACGCGGTCCTGGAAGTGCGGGTGAGTCCAGAACTCCGCCATGTGCGTGGGGTTGTCGGAGTGCCAGTGCTGGTTCTGGCGCCCGGGCACGGCGTGCAGGTCGAGGATCGAGTAGATCCCGTGGCGCGCGAGGAGTGTAACCACGCGGTCCAGTTGCTCGAAGCCGCTGCGCTTGAGCACGAAGGGCGCGGCGTCATCCTCGAAGTGGCGGTAGTTGAAGGGGATGCGTACGGAGTTGATGCCCAGTGAGGCGAGGTGCGCCGCGTCCGACTCGTCGAAGAAGGCCACGAGGAACTCGTCGAAGAACGCGTCATACGCGTCGCGCCCCATGCGGTCGAGCATCACGCGCCGGATGTTCTCCTCGTTGCCGGGGTAGCCGGTGATGAAGTTCTCCATGTTCATCCAGCCACCCAGCCCCACCCCCGCGAGGGTGACTGTCTGTCCCGACTCATCCACGAGCCTCGTGCCGTCAACGCGGATCCAATCAAGTGCCATGGTGGTTCCTCTCATCCCATTTCGAGTGTCGCGGGGCGCGCCACTCCTTGCACGTCTATGGACGGCCAGTCGGGGTCCACGGTCAGCACCTCGACCCCCTCGTCGCCCACGATCACGGTGTCCTCGGTCTTGGCACCGGGAACCCACGGGTTCCACGCGAAGGCCTGGCCGGCGTGGACCTTGGCGACCTCCCCCGGCATCACCTTGGGGTCGCGACCCAGGTAGCCGGTGGGCCCGCCCTGGTGATGGGCGAGCCACGCATCGGCCCCTAACCCGTGCCTGGCGTATGCCGTAGCGATGTCCGCCAGCACGTCTCCCAGCGCTCGCCCGGGGCGGGTGGCGGCCCAGGCGTCGGCCTCGACCGCACGTAGAGCGGACTCTGCCGGGTGCGGTGGCGCCCCGAGAGACACCACGCGGGTCAGATTGGCGATCATGCCGTGCCGCCGCGCTCCGACGGCCACGATCGCACGGCGGCCGATGCGCGCGGCGGTGGGCAGCGGATGCTGCACTCCGGTGCGCCCCTCGCCCGCGACGAGCACCACGACGGGCTCCGCGCCTAGGCGAGCGATCTCGGCGACGAGGCGGGCGGCGACTTCACGCTCACTGTCGTCAGGGGCGAGTTCTCGGGCAACGGCGCCAACGCGCGCGGCGGCCTCGACACAGAACCCCGAGTAGCGACGCCGCTCGACCGGCAGCAGCACAGCCCGGGCGTCACGGAGCGCTCCTGGGACATCGACATCCCTAAGTACGCCGGGGTCGGGTGGCGCCACGTCTTCGTGCCAGGCGACGGCACGTACCGTCACACCGTCGACCTCCTCGTCCCGCAGCCGCTGGGCCTCGTTCGCGAGCGCCGTGACCGTGAGGTCGCCACCAACCCCCAGCCGCGCGGACAGCACTGGGGGGCCGCCAAACGGCACCGTCACGCGGGCACCGTCGAGCAGCCACGCGAGGTTCTCCGGCAGGGTGAGGGTTAGTGCCTTGGCACCATGCTCCCGGGCAATCGCCTGGAGCCGTGCGACCTTCGCGGGCCGATCGGTGGGCACGGTCATGGCACGGGAGTCCTTCCGTCGTAGTCCCAGAGCTGCGGGCTCGCCACGCGCAGCGCGCCCACGAGCGCCCCAATAGGAAAGGCCCCCGGCAGCGGTGGCCACCACGGCTTCGCGGCGGCCGCGAGGAACCCGGCGCACATGTCCCCCACCCGAGGGCCAGCGGTCTGCACCAGCCTGGCGACCGCGGTGAGCCGATGCCCGCTGCCACTGGTCACGCCGCTCGCCCAAAAGCGGCGGTAAGCAGGCGACTCGCGCAGCGGCGCGGTGTCGAGCAGCCACCCGGGCGAGGGCAGGCGTTGCTCGGTTACGGGCACGGCTTGCTCCCTCCAGCGTTGGCGGACTCAGCGGCAGTCTAGAGGAGAAACCGCTTTCACGCGACCAGCCCCCGCGCGTCCCAGCGTCGTTGACATGCGGAGCGCGCAGACGTAGCGTAAAGTCATTGAAACGATTCACGATGCGGCTGGATTCTCGGTCGCCACCCAGCTTCAGAACGGACACCGACGTCATGACCGAGTTTTCCACGATCGCCCCCCGACTCGACGAGCAGGCGATTGAACTTCCCTCGTGGGCCTTTGGCAACTCCGGGACCCGGTTTCGTGTGTTCGGCCAGCCGGGCGTGCCGCGCGACCCCTTCGAGAAGGTCTCCGATGCCGCCCAGGTGCATCTGCACACGGGCCTCGCGCCCTCCGTCGCGCTGCACATTCCGTGGGACAAGGTCGACGACTACGGCACGCTGCGTGCTCACGCCGAGTCGGAGGGTGTCGCGCTGGGCACGATCAACTCGAACACCTTCCAGGACGACGACTACAAGCTGGGCTCGTTGGCGCATCGGGACGAGCGGATCCGCCGCAAAGCCATCGCTCACCACCTCGAGTGCATCGACATCATGGACCAGACGGGCTCTCGCGACCTGAAGATCTGGCTCGCGGACGGCACCAACTACCCCGGACAGGACGACATGCGCGGCCGCCAAGACCGCATGCACGAGTCGCTGCAGGAGATCTATGCCCGGATCGGTAAGCACCAGCGATTGGTGCTCGAGTACAAGATCTTCGAACCGGCGTTCTACCACATGGACGTTCCCGACTGGGGAACGAGCTACGCGCAGTGCGCCTCGCTAGGCGAGCGCGCCGTGGTGTGCCTCGACACCGGCCACCACGCCCCCAGCACCAACATCGAGTTCATCGTGATGCAGCTGCTGCGGCTGGGGCGGCTCGGATCGTTTGACTTCAACTCCCGCTTCTACGCCGACGACGACCTCATCGTGGGCGCTGCAGATCCGTTCCAGCTGTTCCGCATCCTCGTCGAGGTGATCCGTGGAGGCGGCTACGGCCACGAAGGCGACACCGCCTTCAT
>JBKBNW010000151.1:0-4961 GCA_046295115.1 Demequina sp. | reverse complement strand
ATCGGGACCAACCCCAGCGAACAGGCACGCGTGCTGAACGGTTCAGACATCACGTTGATCGTGTCCCAGGGTGCGCGGCAAGAGGTGGTCCCCGAGGTCGTCGGCTTGATGGAGCGTGACGCGATCGCTGCGCTGAACGACGCAGGGTTCCCCGTGGGTGAACCCACGACGAGGTACTCAGATACTGTCCCCCAGGGCGAGGTGATGTCGTCGACGCCGGCGCAGGGCGAGACGGTGCGTCACGATGCCGAGGTGTCACTCGAGCTGTCGGACGGACCGGAGCCCATCTCCATCCCCGACGTGGTGGGTTCGACCGAAAGTGCGGCCGTGGCGGCACTGGAGGAGTTCGCGCTCCAGGTGACGGTCGAGCGCGAACGTACTCGCGAGGCGCCCAGGGGCGAGGTGTTCCGCCAGAACCCCGATGCGGGCGCGGACGGCATCCGCACGCAGGCCATCACCATCTGGGTCTCGGACGGCCCCCCGCTGGTGCAACTGTCGGATTACAGCTTCAACACCGTGGACCGGGCGCGCAGCGAACTCGAAGAGCTGGGGCTGAACGTCAACCTCGAGGCCGACAACCCGTGGCCGTGGACCACCCCCGAGTTCGTGGTGGGACAGCGGCCCGCGCCGGGCACTCAGCTCGAGGTCGGGTCGACCGTCACCCTCGTCTACGACAGCTGACGACAGGTCGCTGGCGCGGGCACCGCTCGGCGCAGCGGTGCCGCGTCACACTCAGCGCTGGCTGAGCAGCTCAGAGACCTGGAACGCGAGCTCGAGAGACTGCTGGTGGTTGAGGCGGGGATCGACCTTGGTCTCGTAACGCCTGGCCAGACCCTCGTCGTCGATATCCTCCGTGCCGCCCATCACCTCGGTCACATCATCGCCGGTGAGCTCAACGTGCATGCCGCCCGGAATGGTCCCGGCCGCACGGTGCACCTCAAAGAAGCCGGTCACCTCGTCGAGGATGGTGTCGAACCGGCGCGTCTTGTAGCCCGAGTCAGAGGTGAAGGTGTTGCCGTGCATCGGGTCCGTCAGCCACGTCACCGCAAGCCCGGCGTCCCGCACCGCCTCCACGAGCGGGGGCAACGCGTCGCGAACCTTGCCCGCGCCCATGCGGGCCACGAACGTGAGGCGCCCCGGCACGTTGTCCGGGTTGAGCCGCTCGGCGAGGGCCACTGCATCGGCTCCTGACGCCGTCGGGCCCAACTTCACGCCGATCGGGTTGGCGATCTTGGACATGAACTCCACGTGCGCTCCGTCGAGCTCGCGCGTGCGCTCGCCTATCCACAGGAAGTGCGCGGAGCAGTCGTACGGCACGCCAGTGCGAGAGTCGATGCGCGTCAGGGCGCGCTCGTAGTCGAGCAGCAGCGCCTCGTGGCTCGCGAACAGGTCGACTGTCTTCAGCGCGTCAAAGTCCCCGCCGGCCGCACCCATGAAGCGGACCGCGCGATCGATCTGCGCGGCCACCTTCTCGTACCTGGCGTAGGCGGGGTTGGCGGCGAAGCCCTTGTTCCACGCATGCACGCGGCGCAGGTCCGCGAAGCCGCCGTGGGTGAAGGCACGGATCAGGTTCAGCGTCGAGGCGGACACGTGATACGCGTCCATCAGCCGCTCGGGGTTCGGCGTGCGGGCCTCCTCCGTGAAAGCGGAGGAGTTCACGATGTCGCCGCGGTACGTCGGCAGCGTCACGCCGTCACGGGTCTCTGTGTCCGCCGAACGTGGCTTGGCGTACTGGCCCGCCATGCGTCCGATCTTGATCACGGGGGTCGAGGCGCCGTACGTGAGGATCACCGCCATCTGGAGGATGGTCTTGATCTTGTTGCGGATGCGGTCCGCGGTCGCCTCCGCAAAGATTTCCGCACAGTCGCCGCCCTGGAGCACGAACGCTTCGCCCCGCCCCGCCGCCGCGAGGTAGTCGCGCAACACGTCTGCCTCCCCCGCGAACACCAGCGGCGGCACCTGCCTGAGCCGTTCGGTGGCGCGCGCGAGCGCATCCGTGTCAGGCCATGCCGGCTGCTGCTTCGCCTCGAACTGGAGGTACGAGTCGGCGCCGGCCGCCGCGAGGGCTGCCTCAGTCATGTGTCAGGCCTGGCCGATCTCGCTCAGAGTCTGGGTGTACCAGGGCGTCGTCACGTCGAAGGCCTTGTGTCCCGCGATGCGCGGGAACTCGATCGCCTTGAGGCGGTCGCCGTCTTCCTCATCGTGACCGATGACGCCGGACTCTCCGCGCAGGGCGCACTCGACCGCGTAATCGGTCATCGACTTGATCAGCCGCAGGTCCTGGGCGTTGGCCTTGGCGGAGCGCGAGAAGTACCCGGACTTCTGGACCATCACCTTCTCGGCACCAAGGCGCTCGGCGAACTGCTTGGCGAACCACTGGCCCGGGTTGATCTCGTCCAGGCGCACGTGGCCGAACGGGTCGCGTGCAACCTCTCCCCCTGCGGCCTCGATCTCCTCGATGATCTCCGGCACCCCGGCACCCTCCGACAAGAAGATGTTGACGTTGCCGACCTCGTCCATGATCGCCTTGAGGCGCGTGGCCTCGGCGTTGAGGTCGAGCTTCTGCTCGGGAATGTACAGGCCGTGAATCTCCCACCGCTCGCGCGACAGGCCGATCTCGGGCACGAACTCCAGCCCGTCGAGCCACTCGCGGTACTTCAGGGCCGATGCGGCGGTAAGCCATCCGCACGCGCGGCCCATGACCTCGTGCACGATCAGCATGCGCGGTCCCGAGCGGTGCTCGCCGATGACGTTCTGCGCGAACACGCTTGCCTGCTCCGCAGCGCTCCACGCGCCCAGCGACTGGCGGATCGGC
Source organism: Demequina sp. (assembly GCA_046295115.1). Lineage (GTDB taxonomy): Bacteria > Actinomycetota > Actinomycetes > Actinomycetales > Demequinaceae > Demequina. The sequence goes on along the minus strand of JBKBNW010000151.1, from coordinate 2,146 downwards.
ACCACGTCGTTGTCGATGGTCTTCGGCAGCCCCACGACGGTCAGCTCGTACCCGTTGTCGTGCAGGTAGGCCGCGAGGTCCGCCGCGGTAGTGTTCGTGTCGTCTCCACCGATCGTGTGAAGCACGTCCACACCGTCGGTCTTGAGCTGCTCCGCTGCGACCTCGAGGGGGTTCTGCCCCTCCTGCACCAGACCGCGCTTGACGCAGTCCTTGGCGTTGGTCAGCTTCACGCGCGAGTTGCCAATGGGCGAACCGCCGAACTCGTGGAGGATTCCGGCCTTAGCGCGTACCTCGTCGCTCACCGTCGTGTACTTGCCCTGCAGCAGTCCCCAGTAGCCGTGCTCGTAGGCGATGATCTCGACCTCGGGCGAGATCTCGGAGTAGCGCTCAATCAGCCCGCCCACTGCAGACGACAAGCACGGAGCGAAACCACCCGCGGTGAGGAGGGCAACACGGCGGACCGACATAGTGAACCTTTCGTGGTGGGTTGGGGTCTCGCCCATTCTAGGGGGACGAGTCCGGCTCGGGCGGCGGGGTTTGGCCGCGGTCGAGCTCGGCCTTGTACTGGGCCGCGTCACGGTCAACGTACTCCTGACCGGACAGCTGCTGGATCGCACGCATGACGCCGTCGGTGACCTCCCGCAGGGCCTCCCGATCCTCCTGACGGCCTGCGTACGCGTCTAGGCGCAAAGGGGCGCCGAACCGAACCCCAATATCCGTGCGGCTCGGTACTTTCTGGCCGAGCGGCTGGGCGACGTCCGTGCCAATCATCGCCACCGGGATGATGGGAACGCCGGCCTCGATCGCCATGCGGGCCACGCCGGTCTTGCCGCGGTACAGGCGGCCGTCTGGGCTGCGCGTGCCCTCGGGATAAATGCCCAGCATCTGGCCCGACTGGAGGACCTGCAACCCGGTACGTAGCGCGGCCTCGGACGCGCGACCGCCGCCGCGGTGCACAGGAATGGTGCCCACGCCCTCCATGAAGGCACGCGTCGCGTACCCCTTGAATCCACGGCCCGTGAAGTACTCAGACTTGCCGAGGAACACCACCTTCCGGGTCATCACCAGCGGGAGGAAGAACGAGTCTGAGACGGCGAGATGGTTCGATGCGAGGATCACACCGCCGGACTCGGGGATGTGCTCGACGCCCTCGGCCCACGGGCGGTAGTAGCCCTTCAGGGGAGGGCCGATCAGCACATGCTTAAACAGCGTGTAGTAGGCACTCATCTGGAGACTGTCTCGACTTCCTATTCCGTCGCGGATGGTCCTGTGTCAGTCCTACGTCTGCGGCGCCTCTCGCGCAAGCGCGGCAGCACCCACGATGCCTGCATCATTGCCCATTGCCGCGGCCACGATGGGTGCGACTGGACGGTGACCGCGGGCGGGCAGGTGCTCTGAGTATGACGTGCGGGCAGGAGCGAGCATCAGGTCGCCGGCCGCGATCACTCCCCCGCCCACCACAAAGGACTCGGGGTCCAAGACCGCGGCGAGGGACGCACAACCCGCCCCGATCCACTCCCCCAGGTCCGCGAGCAGTTCGATTCCCAGCTCGTCGCCGTCGGCGGCGGCCATCGTGACATGTGGCCCGGAGATCGCGGCCGCCTCGCCACCGGCAAGCCTGAGCAGCCCGGCGGCGCGCACTGGACGCTCGCGCGCGGCCCGGCGGGCCTCGCGCACCAGGGCGGAGCCAGAGGCGTACTGCTCCCAGCACCCGCGGTGGCCGCAGCCGCAGGCGTGGCCCCCGGGCTGCACGCGCATGTGTCCGAGTTCGGCGGCAAAGCCGTAGGCACCACGCACGAGTTGCCCTTCAGAAATGATTGCCGCACCGAGGCCCGTCCCGATGGTGAGCATCACCATGTCGCGCACGTCGCGCCCGGCGCCGTATCGGTACTCGCCCCAACCCGCCGCGTTCGCATCGTTCTCGACGACCACGTGCAGGTCGGCGCGGCCAATGAGGGCCTCGACGCGTTCCGCCAGCGGGTACTCGCGCCACGCGATGTTGGGAGCGAAAAGCACGTGACGGCGATCCGTCGAGACGAAACCCGCCGCCGCAAGTCCCACGTGGTGGAACTCGTGGCGTTCGCCCAGCTCGGCGACCGCATCGGCGATGGCCACGTCAATGCTCGCGGCGTTCTCGGGTTGCGTG
>JBKBNW010000150.1:0-4965 GCA_046295115.1 Demequina sp. | reverse complement strand
CAGCACAGCCTGCGCCTGACCGGGTAGCCTTGTCTCGCCCACCCGCCGACCCGCCGATCCAAAGGAACACATGAACGTCGTCGTCATCGGAGATATCGGCTGGCGCTACCTCTACCACCTCGGCGACGAGGCGATGACTGAGGCCGCCATCGACGCACTACGGGCACGAGGCATCAACGACATCACGCTCGTGGCTGGACAGCCGGAAGTCTCCGAGGCCTTCTATCAGCTGCCCTGCGTGTCACGGGCAGGTTTCCGTTCGTCCTGGACCCGCGACCGCATGGATGATCACCTGTCGGCAGTCACTGACGTTCTTGCCCGGCCTGACCTGCCCGAACGGTCGATCTACTCTGCCATCCGCGATTGCGACGTCGTACTGATCGCGGGCGGGGGCAACATGAACAGCAACGACTACCACTTGCTGTACGAACGCGTCGCGACCAAGCGCATCGCCGAACACTTCGAAAAGCCGCTGTACGTCACGAGCCAAACCATTGGACCGAGGCTCACAGACGGCGACCGCGCCAAGGTCTTCGAGGTTGTCGACTACGCCCGGGCGGTCGGGGCGCGCGAGCCCACCACCGCCGCGCTGCTTCGCGGGGGAGCGGCGCGTCCTGAGTTCATCTTCTCGACGCTCGATGACGCCACGCTGCTCACGTCCGACGATGCGGCCCGCACAGCAGTTACGGAGCTCGCGGGGGACCGGCCCTTCGTTGTGGCCTCCTTCACGCACCATGGCGGCAGCATGTGGGCTGACGAAGAGACCTACCACTCCGATATCGCGGCGCTTGTCCGCGACGTGGCCACTGCGCACGACGTCGACGTGTTGCTCGCTCCCCACGCAGGGTCTCTCGACCCTGGCGAGACCACCCGCGACCAGCATGGAAACGAAGCCATCGCCAACCTCGCTGGAACGGACCGCGTGCGGGCCATTCGGATGATCACGGCACGCGAGGACGTGGCCCTCATCGAGCGGGCACGCCTGTCACTATCCACTCGCTATCACCCCCTCGTTTTTGCCTCGGCAGTGGCAGCTCCAGCAGTCGCCATCGCGAACTCGTACTACTCCTCCATCCGCATGCGTGGTGCGATGTCCAACGTCGGACTCCAGGCGTTCGTTCTCCCCACCACGTCCCTCGACCTCGTCCGTGACGCCATTGCTGAGGCGATCACACCCGACCAGCAACTCCGCGACCAACTCGCCGCCACCCAGGAGTCCGCTCTACGGCTTCAGAACCGATGGTGGGACGCGTTGGTGGACTCGATGCGGTCCGGGATGGACGTCGATTTCGAGAACTTGCCTCAGCCACCGGCCTACTCGCCGAGAGGTGCTTGGACGGCCGCGAACGAGACCCGCGTGCCCATGTTCGACCGGTATTCAAAGACCGCCGACGAGCGCAAGTTCCTCGCCGTGGAGGTGGACCGTCTGATTGCAGAGCGCGATGCGCTCCGAGCGAGCTTGTCGCAGGCGCGGGATGACCTCGACCGCTCTCGCAATCGCAAGGTCGTTCGCGTCATCGACAAGGTGACGAGAATCCTCGGACGCCGCTAGCGCGCTAGACCCTCCATGAAGCTGAGCACCAGCCGTGACTCCTCGTCGTGACGTGACTGGTGGGGCAGCGGTTCACCGATGCACACCACCTGCACCGAATCGTCACTGAGAACCCGCTGCATTCGGGATTCGAGGTCGGTCGCGTGCAGCCGCACGAACCGGTACTCGATCAGTCCGGGACGTGACCGCTGCGTCGCCCAGCCGTAGTACTGGGCGAAGGATGACATCACGGAGATATCGCCGCCACCACGGAACCTACTGCGACGGGTGCGATCAAACTCCTCGGCGTAGCGCTGTTCCATTTCTTCCAAGACTGACCGAGAGTGCGCGTACGGAGTATGCAGCATGCTGTTCGTGATCTCTATGCCGAAGTCACGCGCCATGAGTTGCCGGTTGTTGGCTGCGGCGAGCAGGTGGGGCTCAGCGGAACCGTCATCGTCGAAGTCGACCTTGAGCTCAGAAGGAAAGAAGCGCGCCACCCCATTGGCATCAAAAAAGTCTGTGGCCGACATGGGCCGAGTCACGAACACGTCGTCGTTGAGGTAGATGAAGTGTTCCGCCAGGCCCGGGATACGGTGCAGGCAGGCCTCGATGGCATGTGAGTTGAAGACCGGTAGCGCATCCGTGTCCACAAAAATCTCGCGGTGATTCACGAACTCTACGTCCGGGAAGTCGGCCTCGATACGTGCATGGCGCTGACCATCCGACACCACAATGATGCGACGCAGCCACGGTAGGTTTTGCCTCGCCGCGGCGACAGAATAGTAAATCTCGTCGCGGTTGATGAAGCGGTCGTCTGCAGAACCGTCAGAGCCTGGTCGCGCGGTCACCGAGCCGGTTTGCGCACGGTGGAGGTCACGCTTAGCGCGCCACGCCGGGTCCGTGTCATCGACCCATGTGAAGACCGCGTCGATCGGGAAGTCGACAGAGTTCCACAACGGCAATCCTGTCACTGATCGGGCCGACTCGTCGAGCCACGCTCGCCAAGAGCTGGCACCCACCGAATCGGCCTCGCCATTGATCCTTGGGGCGTGACGAACGCCTTCCTCGTCGGCGCGCCAGAAGTCGATGCTTACGGACGCTCCCGCTTTCTGGTCGAGCACCTCGACTCTGTTTGTGAACGCGACAAACCCGGGCACGTCCTCACGAGTGCGTGCTGGTGTGGACTGTGCGGGGTGGTCTCCTACGTAGAGTCGAAGGGTGCCGACGGTCTCGCGCGCTAGCGCATCAACCGCACGCACAACGTGCTCGGCGGCCGCTACGAACGCGTCGTGGCCGCCGGTCTCTGCGACGCGTGCGTGGCCGATGCCCACACCGCTCAGCGCTTGGCTCACGGCGCTCTCGAGGCGATTTCGTTCCAGGGCCTCGTCGCGTGTCGGATGCGATCGCGCGTTCTCTCGTTGCTCGGATCGGCGTGAAGGACGCTGCGCGAGGTGTTCGATTACGCTCACCCAAGGAGCGGTGGCAACACCAGTAGCAGCCAACTCCGCCGCCGCGGCCTTCGCACGTTCCCGAACCTCGGACAAGGCCTCCGTGTTGCTCGTCAGGTGGGAAAGTGCCGCCCCAAGCGCCAGGTACGCACCGCGGGGTACCAAGATGCCGCCGCCCGCAGCCGCCACGAGCGCTCCAACAGGGTCGCCCTCGAACCCAGCGACTGGAACACCACGCTCCGCCAGTTCAAGGGCACGGTTCTCGTCCCCCGGTACGGAGCCGGGAGTCACGTACAACGAGGCGCGGTCGAGGCTCGCCTCCAGGGACGTGTCATCCTCTAGCAAAACGGCGTCCTCGATCCCGCGCCAGCGTGCCAAGCTTCGCAAGGACTCGCGGTGGGGGCCCGTGCCATGGAGGGTGAGCGTCCAACCTTCCGCGGCCGCTCCCGAGGAGTCGAACGCGCGGATGACGTCGCCGAAGCCTGCAGCTGAAGTCAGCGCCCCTACCCCGACCAACCGGCGCTCATCCTCTCGAATGCCGGACGCGGCCCGGACCTCACTGACGCGCCGGGTGGTGCCCGCGGTCGTGCTAATCAGAGGCACTGTCCCCGGGCCCAAGCGTTTGAGCAGGACGGCGCGAGTGCTCGGCTCAGAGCAAAGCACCCCGTCCAGCTGTGAGGCGATCGCCGCGAGTTCCGCGAACTCAGATCGGTTGGCGGCCCTTGCCCGGGCGCGCGTCCAGACGCGAGCCCAATAGATGACAGGGACCGACAAGGGCAGGTGCTGTACTGCCTTGCGTGCAGTCGCGGCATCCCCCACCACCACCAGATCGACTTCAAAGGCCGCGAGGACCGACGCCGCGTCCCTATATGGGAACTCGTGCACCGCGTGGGCCCCTGGCAGCCACTTGCGGACGCGTGCGGAAGAAGCCGGGTGCGCCCATACGTCGACCGCATGCTCCGCGGCGAGCACCGCGATGTCGCGTCTGAGGCGCCGGTGCGGTCGCTTAGCGCCAGAGTTTGGCAATACGAGTGCGACTCTCAACGTCGGTCCCCTCCCTACCTGCCTGAGTCGCCGCTCACGACCAGGCGGGACGCACGCCCCTCACGTCCCTACGACCGATCACTCTAGGCCACACGGTCCATGATCCAACTCGTGAGAGCTGGCGCGGCTCGCCGCTGAGGTACTCGAGCGGGCGTTCCGTCAATCACGCGGGCGACTATGTCCCTCGCGGCATGACCCGTCTCGAACGCGCAGAAGATGGCGGCGAAGCGGGTGAGCCGCTTATCGTTCTCCCGGTTCGCGTACTCACGGCTCGCGAGCACACTCCCCAGTTCTGCGGCGGTCGAGACCACTGCGCCCGGCGCGTCTACCGTGATATCGAAGTAGGTGCCTCGCTGCGCGCGGTAGTGGTCCCAGTCATACGCGAAGATGACTATAGGGCGGCCGAGATTCGCGTAGTCGAACATCGCGCTTGAGTAGTCGGTCACCAGCACGTCAGCGGCCAAATAGAGGTCTTCCACCGACGAATGCTCTGTTACGTCAAGCACGGCAGGGTGCATGTCACCCGCGAGGCTTCGACCTGCGAAGTAGTGCCCGCGAGTGAGCAGCACGTCTCCAGGCTCGAGGGCAGAAGCGACGGTATTGATGTCTTCCGCAGAAATGCTGTCCTGAGAGCGTTCGCGAAAGGTGGGCATGTACAGAACGATCCGGCCGCTGGCGGTGATTCCTACACGATCGCGGGCTGAGGCGACCACCTCCGCATCGGCGTTCGCCAAGACATCGTTGCGCGGGTAGCCATACTCGAGCGTCTCGCATTTCACCGGGTAACTGTGCTGCCAGACCTCAGCGCAATACGGGCTGGACACCACGGAGTAGTCCCAGTGTTGACTGCGCGCCAACAGCCCGTTCATCCAGGCACGGTCCTGACCACGCTCCTCGACGCCCATGAGCTTGAGGGGTGTGCCGTGATGCACCTGTGTG
>JBKBNW010000149.1:0-5008 GCA_046295115.1 Demequina sp. | reverse complement strand
GCTCCGTAAAAAAGGGCTGTGGGTGTTCACGTTCGTCTCCGTCTTCGGGTTCGCCCTCATCCTGTCCTTCCTCAGCTCGACGTCGGCGTTGAACGTCTCGATCGGGATTCTCGACCGCGATGGCGGGACGCTCGCTGTTGCTCATGGTGACCACTGTAACCCCGAGCGGGCGCGCAGGGCCAGGCAAGCGCATCGGCCGCGCGCAAGAAAAGTACTGAGCTTCCTACAGGAAGCCGCAGACGCCGCACATGAGTGCTGACGTTCCTAGAACGGGTTGGGGGCGTGGGAGGGACGTGCGCGACGTGGCTGGGATAGCGTGGGGCCATGATCGATGTCGGATACGTGATTGTCAGTTCCACCGCGGCCCCCGAGGCCTTCTTCGAGCGCTGGACCGCCCACGAGACCTACCCGGAGTGGTCCGCCCGCACCGAGTGGCTTCACCTGGACGAGCCGGTGGCGATCGGCGCGAGCGGGCAGGTCAAGTCGACCACCGGCGAGCCGCTCACGGTGCGCATCACCGCGCTCAACCCGCCGTACGTGTACTCCGAGACCACGGAGCTGGACGGCGCAGAGTTGACGGTCCAGCACGAGGCCCGGCCCACCGACGACGGCTCCCGCGTGGAGCTGCGCGCGTGGCTCGAGGGCCCGCGAGCGGCAGACCTGGAGCTCGAGTTCCGCGCGAACATGCAGCGGGCGCTCGAGGAAGACATCAAGGCGCTGGTCGAACTGGTCGAGGGCAAGCGCCCCGATCTGGCAGACAGCAGCGCCACGACCGACGGGGCCCACCCCCACGAGGACCTAGATTCCTCGGAGCAGGACAGCTCCAGGCGCTAAAGGCCAATCACGCTGGGCAGCAGCAGCAGGACAAACACGCCCGCGGCGGTGTTGGCGATCGGCAGGCCGATGCGCACAGCCCTCGGCATCAGCGGGTTCTTGACCGCCATCACGTTCATGAAGAACAGGGCCAGCCCCAGCACCAGGCCGGGGAACTGGAAGATCAGCAGCAGCAGCGGCAGGAACATCACCATGCGCTCGGGCAGTCCCACGTGACCGCCCAGGCGCATGACAGCGCGATTGTCCACATACAGCGTCTGGAAGCCCGGGATGAAGCCGCGCGCCTTAAGGGTGGCCGTGTCGCCCCCGCGTAGCGGGATGGCCCAGCCGCCGCGGCGGCGCGAGACGGGCTGCCCGTCAATCAGCACCTTGTAGAAGATGCGGTCGGCCCCGGTCACGCGCACGTCGCCGCGCGCGTTCGGGATGTCCAGCGCCACGGTGTCGTGGAGTTGGCCCTTGTCGTTGCTCATTGGTGCCCCTTCAGGTTCAGCCGCGAGGCTACCAGTGCGCGCGTGTCGGTCATGTGAACTGCATGCGGCCGATGCGCTCTCAGCCTCGGTTGACCGTCCCCTTCGCGTGGCGCTTGCCTTCGACGAGCGCGGCGTCCGCCCGCGCGACCATGGCCTTGAGGTCCATTCCCGGCTCGCTCAACGCGTAGCCGACCGTCACGCCCGACTGCACGCCCTCGACCGGCAGCCACGCGAGTTGCCGTTCCACGCTGTCGCGCAGGCGCTCCACGATCGCGTACGGGTCGTCACGCGCGTCGAGCCGCTGCAGCACCACGAACTCGTCGCCGCCCAGCCTCGCCGCCACGTCGTCGGCGCGCACGGAGGATTTGATGACCTTCCCGGTCGCGGCGAGCGCCGCGTCGCCCACGTCGTGGCCCAGCGCGTCGTTGATCGACTTGAAACTGTCGAGGTCCAGCACCACGGCGAGCACGCGCTCACCCCTGATGTTCGACTGCATCAGCATCCGCTTGCCCGCGCGCTCGTACTCGTGGCGGTTGGCGAGCCCAGTGAGCTGGTCGGTGCTCGCCCGCACCCGCATGCGGCCCACCGAGTGGCTGATGCGCCATGCGACCACCGCCGCGACGCCGCTGACCACCAGCGACAACCCGGACACCCACCACAGCGCCGAACCCATGCGACTCAGGCCGACGGACAGATGCGAAGCCTCGGCGGTGAGGTGGACTCTCCAATCCACGGACTCGCTGGGTGGAAGTGCCCGGTCCAACACCATGGTGTTGGCGTGCCGGGAGAACGCCGATTCGCCGGCCTCGAGCGTCGGCTTCGCCACCTCGATGCCCAAATCAGCGATCGTCGGCACCCTGTCCGACTGTGCGGCCGCCTGCTCGAGCCGGGCCGTGTAGCGCTCGGGCGCGCCGATCACCTCGAGCGACGGGGACAGCACAAACGCCTCGGCCCCCTCGCCATACGGCAGATCGTCGAGCAGGGAGCGCAGCACCGGCAGGTCCAGGTCGGCGGCTACCACCGCCACGGTCGACCCCGCAACGCGCACCGGGGCCGCCGGGGACACCAGGGTGGTCGCGCTGCCGTAACTCAGGTAGGGGTCGCTCCACACGCCAGCGTCGGCCTCCGTGGCCGTGACGTACCACGGGCGGGTGCGGGGGTCGAAGTCGCTGGCGGCCGTCGACTCGTCGAGCATCGCCAGCTGCGAGTCGTAGCGCGTATTCACCTCTACCCCACTGCCAGTGGCGATCCACTGCGAGTGGTAGCCGCCCTCCACACGTGTCACGGCGAGGAACTGGCCGTTGGCCCATCCCACGTAAAGAGTGCTCACATTGTGGGTGCGCGACAGCCGCTCGGCCATCGACGCGGTGAGGTCGTCCCGGCCAGTGTCGCCGGCGTAGGTGAGGAACAGCGCGGTGTCGTCCACCAGCTCTCGCCCCGCGGCCGCGTAGTGGGCGACACTCTCGACGGTGAGGTCGCCAACATATCCGTAGGTGTCCGCGGCGGCCGCATCCACCTGGCGGCTGGCGAAAGCAGAGACGATCACAATGGCCGTCAACTGGATCAGCACCGCCGCGACCACGAGGATGGAAGCGACGGTGAAGCCACGCGCGCCGAGGTGGCGCGGGATCCGGGTGCGTGACGACACAGAGACGACTCTAGAGAACATCAGGCCGTTTACACGAAACGTCAGTGTGATGTACCCCACACTCGGGGTGGCGCGGGCGCGCCACAAGCCCGGGGGCGGGGGCCCTCACGGGCGTCAGTCCACCTGAACCGCGGGCCCCTCGCTGGTCTCATCGAGGTCGACCGGGGACCGCCGGCGCTCGACGTCGATGGTGGCGTCCGGCGCGGCGTAGACGCGACCCTTCCGGTCCCGCTTTCCCGTCACAAGCGCCGTGTCGGCGTGCTCCACCATGCGGTCGAGGTCGCCCACTCCGGCGCCGCCAGTGGTGTAGCCCGCCGTGACGCCCACGCGTTCGGAGCCCTCTACGCGGGTGTGGATCTCATGCTCGACCGCGTCGCGTAGTCGCTGGGCCACCCGCAGCGGACGGTCGCCTTCGCGCAGTACGTGCAGCACCACGAACTCGTCCCCGCCCAAGCGCGCCGCAAGGTCTCCCGCACGTGCGGAGGACTTGAGCCCCGCCGCCACCGCGGCCAACGCCCTGTCGCCGAGCCCGTGCCCGTACTGGTCGTTGAGGTCCTTGAAGTCGTCGAGGTCCAGCACCGTCACCATCAGGATCTCCCCGCGGTCCGCTGCGCGCTCCGCCACCATCGCGCCCCGCCGGTGGAACTCACGCCGGTTCAGCAGGCCCGTGAGCGGGTCCGTCATCGCACGTTCGCGCATCTTGTTGAGCGGGCGGCGCACCCACCACACCACACCAGACGCAATCGTCACCATCGTCACCGAGAAGGCGGTGATCCACAGCACGATGTCGCCTAGCGTGCCGAGCCCGGCTGACAGCTCCTTGTCCGACGCTCTCATGTGCAGCCGCCACGGCAGTGTCTCTTTGACCGCGAACGACCTGTCGAGCACAATCTGGTCAAAGTCGCGGCTGAACCGCGCCGTCCCAGGCGGCACCACCTCGGGATCGATCCCCAGCCCAATGTCCTGCGCGCGTGCGACCCCACCCTTAGCCTCGACCGCGCTCGCGATGGTGCTGCGATAGGCGATGGGCGCGGCGATGATCTGCAACTGCTGGGTCAGCACGAATGCCTCGGCGCCCTCGCCGTAGGGAAGCTCGTCAAGAACGTTGGAGAGCTCGTTGAGATTGAGGTCGGCGCCCACCACAGCCACGACCTCGTCCCCCAGGCGTGCGGCGTGAGCCGCAGACACGAGGGTGGCGGGGTCCTCAAAGTCCAGGTATGGCTCGCTCCAGCGCGTCGTGTCTGACGCCGCACCGGTCTGGTACCACGGGCGCTCCCGCGGGTCGAAGTCCGCGGCCTCGGTCGTGGTCGACACCAACTCGAACGCCTCGGTGTACGTGCGAATGGTCGCGACCTGCCCCAAGTCACCACCGATCCGATGGCTCTGGTAGCCCTCATCGTGGCGCTGCAGCCCCAAGAACTCGCCGTCCGGCCAGCCGACGTAGACCGCGCGCACGTGGTCCGCCCGCTTGAGGCGCTGGTAGAGGGACATTTCCAATGACGACCGGTCCGCGTCCGCCCCGACCAGCTCGATCTGGGTCGCGGTGCCTTCGGCTACGTTCTTGGCTGTCTCCGCGAATCGCGCGACGCGTTCGGCCGTGAGTTCCCCCACGTACTCGAAGGTGTCGATGGACACCTGCTCGAACTGCCTCGCCGCGCCAATCGCTCCGGCAACGCTCGTGACCATCTGCAAGACCAGGATGGTCACAATAGTGCCCACAGCCAGCGTGTACGCGCGCGAACGCGTGAACGACGCATCACTCAACCTGCGGGGCATGCCCTTAGCGTACGGAACACGGTTCGTCACGTGTGCGACTCGATGTGTGGGCTTGGTCACCTTGTCCGTTGCGCGGACGCCGATGCGTACAGGCACACCGACGCCGCGGTCGCCAGGTTCAGACTTTCGGCACGCCCGTAGATCGGGATGCGCACCACCTCATCGGCGAGCTCGCGCTCGTCGGCCGTCAGCCCCCATGCGTCGTTGCCGAGCACCCAGGCCGTCGGCGCCGCGAGCGCCGCGGCGTCCGCACCCGGACCGCCGAGCGTGACGGAACCAG
>JBKBNW010000148.1:0-5035 GCA_046295115.1 Demequina sp. | reverse complement strand
TGCGTAACTCATGACAGCCCGCACGGGTGGGACGTGGTGTGCAATTCACCACTCATCATGCCTTTTGTCCGACCGGGCGACTCTCCCCGACGGGGCCGAGCGCCGCTGCGCCCCCTGTCCGGGGCGTGATGTCAGAACATGCGGGCCGCGAGCAGCTCTCGCACGTGCGCCGCCGTCGGCACCCTTCCGGACAGCACAACCTCGCCGTCCACCACCAGGCCCGGCGTCGTCATGACCCCGTATCCCGCGATGGCGGCGTAGTCGGTGACCTTCTGGACCTCCGCGTCGATGCCCAGCTCGGCGACCGCCTCGCGCGCGACTCGTTCGAGAGCCACGCAGTTGCGGCAGCCGGGGCCGAGGATGGTGATGTTCATGGTGACCTCCTGGAGTGGGTGATGGTTCGCCGTGCTAGAACACGACGTTGAAGAGGAAGCCGACCGTCATGATGCCGACGGTCACGGTCCCGAAGAACAGCGCGAGCAGCGGCCCCTTGAGCACGCGCTTGAGGAGGATGAACTCCGGGATTGACAGTGCGACGGTGCCCATCATGAAGGCCATGACCGTGCCGGTTGCCATGCCCTTGGCCCACAGCGCCTCGGCGATCGGGATGACGCCGGCAGCGTTGGAGTACAGCGGGATGCCCACGACTGTCGCGACCACCACTGCCAGTGGGTTCTCAGGGCCGGCGTAGGTTGCGAAGAACTCTGTTGGCACCCATCCGTGCACGCCGGCGCCCACCGCGACGCCAAGGATGACCCACTTCCACACACGGCCGACGATGTCGCGGGTCTCGTCCGTCGCGGCCTCGACCCGCTCGGCGAGAGAGGGCCGGTGCCCGTCGGCCACGAGGGAGGCCACGGGAGCGGCGAATACGAAGTCCTCAACCCACCGCTCGAGGTGCACGCGGGAGAACACCCAGCCAGCGCCCATCGCCAGCCCAAGACCGGCCGCGACGTACGCCCCGGTGAGCTCCCACCCGAACATGTCGGCGAGCATCACTACCGCCACCTCGTTCACCAGGGGCGACGCGATGAGGAAGGCGAAGGTCACCGCGAGCGGCACCCCGGCGGCCACGAACCCAATGAATATCGGAATCGAAGAGCACGAGCAGAACGGGGTCAGCGCGCCGAGCACGGCCGCCATCGCAAGCGACAGCAACAGTGGCTTCCCTTCGAGGAATGCGCGGACGCGCTCCGGCCGCAGGGTGGTGCGCAACAGCCCGATGACGAAGATCATGCCCACCAGCAGCAGCAGGATCTTGACGACGTCGTAGAGCAAGAAGTGCGCCGCATCGACCACCCGGTGGGTCAGGTCGAGCCCCAGCCAGTCGCGAAAGACGACGTCCCACGCCACCTCGTTGAGCGCGAACACTCCCGCCCACAGCAGCGCGAATGCCGCAAGAGCGCCGACGAGCCTCGCGGTCGCCCCCCGAGGGCCGCTGGCGAGACGCATCGGCGCACTCATCGCGGGACCTGGTCTCGCAATCCCGGCAGCGCGGCGCTCAGCCGAGCGAGCGCATCGGCCGCAAGCGCGTAGTCGACCCAACGACCGCGCCGCGTGGTGGACACGAGGCCAGCATCGCGCAGCACCTTGAGGTGGTAACTCATGAGGTTGCCAGCGACGGGCACCGACTCCTGCAGGTCGCAGACGCAACGGGGGCCTCGCGACAGCGCGTCCAACACGGCCCAGCGGACGGGATCGGCGGCGGCCTCGAGCAGAGCGACGCGCTCCGCCGAATCGGCGACGCTCGCTTCAATCGCGATTGATACAGCCATATTTGAAGCGTATGGCGAGAGCGACCATCTGATCCGGGACCTAGGTCTCGCGCGGCACCCCTCCTCAGTGCGGATGGTCACGCGCGTGAAGCGCCATACTGCTGACTATGGCCACCACCCGCGAACCCGCCTCCTCCCGACACATCGCGCTTGTCGCCCACGACAACAAGAAGCCCGAGCTGCTCGAGTGGGCGAGCTTCAACTCCGGCTCCTTGAAGAAGCACCACCTTTATGCCACCGGCACTACGGGAAACATGCTCGAGCACGAGCTCGGCATGCACGTCCACCGGTTCCTGTCGGGGCCGGTCGGCGGCGATCAGCAGATTGGCGCGCGCATCGCCGAGGGCGGCATCGACATGCTGATCTTCTTTTGGGACCCGCTTGAGTCGCAGCCGCACGACCCCGATGTACGGGCGCTGCTGAGGCTGTGCACGGTGTGGAACATCCCGATGGCAAGCAACGTCGCCACCGCGGACTTCCTGATTTCCTCTCCCCTGTTCCACGAGGAGTACGAGCGCGCGATCCCGCCGTTCGCGCCGCGCGACTACACGGAGTTGTCCGGCAAGTCCTGACGACTTCCGGACGTGACGACGGCCCGCCCCCACGAGGGAGCGGGCCGTCGTCACATTACGGTGCTTGCGTTACTTGCGGACCTGACCGACCTTGTGCACGAAGATCGAGTTCGTGGTGCCGGGGACGCCCACCGGCGTACCGGACACGACGACCACGTACTCGCCCTCGCTCGCCATGTCGTTCTCCGTGAGGTAGGAGTCCACGAGGTTGACCATCTCGTCGGTCGAGTCGACGCGGTCCACCAACGCCGCACGCACGCCCCAGGTAAGGGCGAGGCGCTTGAGGGTCTTGGGCTCGGGGGTGAACGCCAGCATCGGCACGCTCGGGCGCAGCCGGGCCATGCGCAACGCGGAGTCTCCCGACTGCGTGAAGGTCACGATGTACTTGATGTCGAGCACTTCGGCGATCTCGGCGGCCGCGTGGGTGACAGCTCCACCGCGGGTCTTGGGCGTGGTCAGATACGGCGCGATGCGCGTGAAGCCCTTCTCCTCGGTGTTCTTGACGATACGGGCCATGGTCTCGACCGTCACGATCGGGAAATCGCCCACCGACGTCTCGCCCGACAGCATGACCGCGTCGGTCCCGTCGAGGATGGCGTTGGCGCAGTCGGAGGTCTCGGCACGCGTGGGGACGGGCGAGTGAGTCATCGACTCGAGCACCTGGGTCGCCACGATCACGGGCTTGGCGTTCGCACGGCACAGCTCGATCGCGCGCTTCTGGACCAGCGGCACCTCCTCGAGCGGCAGCTCGACGCCAAGGTCGCCGCGGGCGACCATGATGCCGTCGAATGCCTCGACGATCTCCTCGAGGTTGTCGACTGCCTGAGGCTTCTCGACCTTGGCGATCACCGGGGCGGTGATGCCGACCTCGGCCATGATGCGGGCGACGTCCTCGTAGTCCTTGGCCGAGCGCACGAAGGACAGGGCGATGAAGTCGGCCCCCATCTTGAGGCCCCATCGCAGGTCGTCCTCGTCCTTCTCCGACAGCGCCGGAACGGAGACGGCCACGCCGGGCAGGTTGATGCCCTTGTTGTTCGACACCGGCCCGGGCACCACGACAGTCGTGACGACGTCCGTGTCCGTCACCTCCGTCACCTCGAGGCGGACCTTGCCGTCGTCGATGAGCAGCGAGTCGCCGGGCGAGCAGTCGGCGGGAAGTCCGTCGAAGGTCGTGCCGCAGATCTCCTTGGTGCCCACGACGTCGCGGGTCGTGATGGTGAACACGTCACCGACAGCGAGGTCGTGGGGACCGTCGGCGAACCGGCCCAGGCGAATCTTGGGGCCCTGGAGGTCGACGAGCACGGCGACGTTGCGTCCCGCCTCTTCGGCGGCCTGGCGCACGTTGTTGTACACCAGCTCGTGCTCCTCGGCGCTGCCGTGGGAGCGGTTGATCCGGGCGACATCCATTCCCGCGCCCACCAACAGGCGCATATCCTCGATGGCGGCCGTCGCGGGGCCGATGGTGCAGACAATCTTCGCGTTTCGCATGTTCTCCAACCTCATGGTTCTTTAAGCCCGGATCGCGGCGGAGTGCGCCGTGACCGGAGCAGGGAGCTCGGTGCTCCCCAACAGGTACTGATCAATCGTGGCGGCCGCTGCGCGGCCCTCGGCGATCGCCCACACGACGAGCGAGGCGCCGCGGCCGGCGTCGCCCGCGACGAAGACCCCATCTACGTTAGTGGCGTAATCCTCGCCGCGCTGAATAGCGCCCCGGTCAGAGATCGCGAGCCCTCCCTGAGAGGACAGCTCGGCGGTCTCCGGCCCAGTGAAGCCCATCGCGATAAGCACCAGGTCCGCGGGCAGGTCACGCTCGGTGCCCGCGGTCGGCGTGCGAGAGCCATCCGGGTTGTATTGGGTCTCGGCAACGCGCAGTGCGGTGACGTGGCCGTCCTCGCCCACGAACTCGACGGTGGACGCCAGGTACTCCCTGGCGCCGCCCTCTTCGTGGCTCGACGAGACCTCGAACAGGCGCGGATCCGTCGGCCAGGGCTCGGAGTCGGTCCGCGCCTCCGGCGGCTTCTTGCCGATCGCAAGGGTCGTCACCGAAGCCGCCTGCTGACGCAGCGCGGTCCCGATGCAGTCCGAGCCCGTGTCGCCGCCGCCAATGACGATGACGTGCTTGCCCTCGGCGTGGATCTGGTCCGGCACCTCGTCGCCCGCCGCGGCCTGGTTTCCCTGGTGCAGGTAGGGCATCGCGTAGTGAATGCCGTCGAGATCGCGCCCCGGGATTGGCAGATCGCGCGGCTTCGGGGCACCGGTGGCCACCAGCACAGCGTCGTAACGCGCCCGCAGCTCATCCCACGCGATGTCGGTGCCGATGGCGGTTCCGGTACGGAACCGGGTGCCCTCGGCCTCCATCTGGGCGATGCGTCGGTCGATGTGGAGCTTGTCGAGCTTGAAGTCCGGCACGCCATAGCGCAGCAGACCGCCCAGGCGGTCGTCCTTTTCGTACACGCGCACGGTGTGACCGGCGCGGGTCAACTGCTGCGCGGCGGCGAGACCGCCGGGACCGGAGCCCACGATCGCGATCGTCTTGCCCGTCTGTCGCTGCGGCACGTGCGGAGTGACGTTGCCGTCCTCGAACGCGTGGTCGATGATCTCGACCTCGATGTTCTTGATGGTCACCGCGGGCTGATTGATCCCGAGCACACATGAGGACTCGCACGGTGCGGGGCAGATCCGCCCGGT
>JBKBNW010000147.1:0-5060 GCA_046295115.1 Demequina sp. | reverse complement strand
GCACTCCCCGCACGAGCGGCTGGACACTCACGCCCGGCGGGTGGGGTTTCGCTCGGCCGTGCTCACCGGAGTCGTCAACGCGGCGCCCCTCCACGCCACGGTGGATACGGCCGATGCGGGTGCCGGGTCCGCGGACGAGCCTCAGGTATCGCCCCGCACCGAGCGCATCGGCGTGACCATCAACGGCCGCGAGCTCGACGCGAGGGTCGCGCGGTGGACGCCGCTCGATCACGTGCTCCCGCGCGTGAGCGCCGCGCAACTGCGCACACGCGTCGAGGAGCACCGTGACGCCGGGGTGGGCGTGCTGCATGTGGACGGCGTGGGGGTCTACGAGTCTTCCGAGTTCTATGAGATCTGCGACGAACTTGGAATGCTGGTGGTCCAGGACCCGCCGTTCGTGGGTGCCGGGTATCGCGCGGGTGCCCCCGTGCAGGGCGAGGCCATCGAGGAGACTCGGGAGCACGTCGCGCGGCTCGCGCCGCACCCGGCGCTGCTCACGTACGGCACCGTCGAGGACCGCTCCTACGGATCGCTCGTGAGCGGCATCATCGCCATGCTGGACCCGGACCGGCTCACCACCTAAGCGGCGGCACGTGCGCCACCCGCTACCCGGCCCGCGCACGCCCCTCAGCGGTGAGCATGATGCCGTCGGAGAAGGCCGCGAGCTGATCGATATCGAACAGCGGCCACACGCGCCGCGCCACCGTGACCGTCGCAGTGCCGTCGGGGGCCGCCTCCACATCCGCCACCGCGACCTCCCCCACCCACCCCCGTGGGTCTGCGGCGAGCCATGCCGTCACCGCATCGGCCATCGCGTTCTCGTCGAGTGGCACTGCGTGGGTCGCCGCATCCGTGTGCCCCGTGCCTGAGTAGTAGCTCCCCGCGTCGAGCTCGTCCGCCGCCGCGAGCGCGAGTTCATCCGCGAGCGACGCCAAGCGCATCCGGTCCAGGTGCAACTGCGTCGCCGCAGCCATCACCAGCAACGCCACCGCCGCGACGATCACCCACCCGAGCGTGAGCAGCGTGACGTTGCCGTCGTCACCAGCCATGCGGTCTCGGACCGCCCCTCGGGTCGCGCTCATGGGTCGAATCCCTCAACCGGCGAGCGCCCCACCGCCGTCACCTCGACGGCGACCGGCACCACCTCGACCACCGCTCCCGGCACCCCCGCGAGCGGCACATCGACGCGCACCTGGGCGGTCACGGCCGAGCCGGGTTCGAAGCAGGGCGTCGAGTCACATTCCAGGATGACGTGCGGCTCGCCGCGCACCGAGAAGTCCTCGAGCGCCATCGCCACCGCGGCCTGCGCACGTGCGACCGCAGCGGAGCGCGCATCGGCCGGGGGCTCCCCACGCTCCAGCGCGTCGAGCCCCGCGACGACGGCGCCGCGGGCGGCGGCGCGGCTCGCCCCCTCGACCGCGAACGCGGCCGCCTGGAACTGCGCAGCCGCGATGACCACGTAGATCACCGGCACGAGGACCATCACGGTCATCCCAAGGAACTCGACCACGGCCGCGCCCGCATCGTCGAACCGTGCACGCCCCTGCCTAGCCACCGGAAGCCTCGTCGAATGCGCGGGCCTCCACCCGCATCGGCCGCGGACCCCACAGGCCCACCACTGGCACGTCCGCCTCGATGGTCACGACGACCACGTCCGCGCCATCCTCCATGGCGTGAGAGGCGGTCGCCAAGAGTTCCCGCTGACCGAGCGCGGCTCGCGCCACCTCTTCGCTCCGCGTCGTCGCATCGGCGAGAGTCATGTCGGCGCGCGCGCCGTGTCGCGCCCCCTCATACGCGCTCGACAGCAACGTGTTGCGGACGTGGAGCGCGAGCACCAACTGGAGCACCGCGAGCCCGATCAGCACCACGAGTGTGCCAACGAGCACGAACTCGACGGCAGCGGAGCCTCGGTCGCGGTCAGCCGCCGGTGACGGAGTTGATCGCATCCGTAAACAGGCCCTCGAGCGCCGGCCCCGCGAGTGCCCAGATGGCCACCACCAGGCCGGCCGTCATCAGCGTGATGAGCACCCAGCCCGGCACGTCGCCCCGCTCCGGATCCTCATCGGCTATGCGTGTCATCATTCGTCGGATCATCGTGGTTCCTCCCTCTCTACCGTCCGTCGTGCCATCGTTCAACCCCCGAGATCGAGTGCGATCAGGCCGGGGAAGACTGCGAACACCACCGTGACGGGCAGGATCAGGAAGACGACGGGCACCATCATGGCGATCTCGCGTCGTCCTCCCTCCTCCACCAGGGCCTGGCGTCCGTGCGATCGCGCATCCTGCGCCTGGGCGCGGAGCACGTCGGCGAGCGGAGTGCCGCGCTCCACGGCGGTAGAGATGCCCTCGGCGAACCGTTCGAGCGCCGCGACTCCGGAGTCACGCGCCATGCGCGTCAGCGCCGCCGGGAGGCGCGCCCCTGCCCGCGCATCCGCGAGCGCGACGCTGATCTCGCCGCTGAGCTCCCCCGACGTGGTGCGCGCGACTCTCTCGAGCGCGGCCAGAGCACTCTCACCTGCCCCGACGGACAGTGCGAGTAGCTCCGCGATGGTGGGAAGCTCGGCCACCAGCCGCCGTTGGCGGCGCTTGACGGCGTGGGACAGCGCCGCGTCCCGGCCGAGCACTCCCCCGAGCAACAGCACCAGCGCGAGCACGGCCGATGCGAGCACCGGCGCTCCCCTGGTGGCACTCAGGACCACTGTGAGCAACGCGCCCACGGCGAGGCCCGCCGCGCCCCACGCGACCTGCTGGGCGCGAAACTGCTCCACCGACAGCCCCGACCCCGAACGTCGCAGGCGTCGCGCAACGTCCGCCGCGGGCGAGCCCCACCGCCCGAGCACGCTGCCGATGTCACGGATGACCGGCGCCAAGAGGCGCTCGAGCGCGGGTACCGGCGTGATCGTCTGCTCCCGACGGCGCACGTCGTCCCCCACGGTGGTCCGCAGGAACGGCGAGATGCGTGCGTCAAGCGTGGCGCGGCGTGCACTCACCCACGCCAGCACGAGCACTCCGCCCATGCCGAGCGCCCCACCCAGCGCCAGTTCTGCCCACGTCATCTCAGCACCCGCGCTTCCTCAGGCAACTGACCCACTCGCATCATCAGCCGGTACGCGATCACGGTGCTGGCCCCGCCGATCACGAGCACCGCGACCCCCGCAGGCGAGTTGTAGGCGGCCGCGTTGCCGCCTTGCGTCGCGAGCAGAGCGAGCACCGCCCAGGGTGCCGCGACCGCGAGTCGTGCCGCGCTCACCGTCCACGACTGGCGTGCCTCGAGCTCTCCTCGCGTGCGAGCATCGTCGCGCAGGAACTCGGCGAGGGTGCGCAGCACCCGTCCCACGTCGGTGCCGCCAACGTCCCGGGTAATCCTCAGGGTCTCGACCAGCCGGTCGGCCACCGGGTCCGCGATCCGGTCCTTGAGCGCGTCGAGGCAGTCGTGGAACCGCCCCGAGGCGCGGTAGTCCTCCGCGAAGAGGGCGAACGGCTCGCGCAGCGGCTCTGGTCCTCGCTCGCCGAGCTGACCCACGGCCTCCGGGAGCGCCAGTCCTGCCCGGATGCCCGAGGCGAGCGAGTCCACCACCTCTGGCCACAGCTCGCGAGTCGCCTGGCTACGAGAGCGCGCCCGGGCGCCGACGAGGGCGAAGGGTGCCCTCGCTGCCAACACGGCGAAGCACGCCCCGATGGGCGCGGAACCTGACAGCCCGGCCACCACGATGAATGTCACGACCGCCAGGCCCACGGCCACGCCGACGAGTGCCGCAGGCGTGACGGCCGCAGCGCCGGCTGCCACCAGCCGGTCCTGCGTGCGCGCCGCCCATCCGTCGCGCGCGCGCCGGGGGCGTTCCGGCATTGGCCACATCGACCACCACACCAAGAACAACCCAAGACCCAGCACCGCCCCCCACAGTGCGTCCATGTCACGGCCCTCGCAGCAGTTCGCTCAGCCGGTGGCCCCGCTGCTCGAATAGCTCCTCGCGCGGCGGGAACCCGCCGGCACGCTCGAGCCCTGAGCGCCCTAAATGGAACAGGGTGGCCAACTCGATCACGCCGCCCTCCGCCCTCCCGGACACGCCCACGATCTCTCGCACACGCCGGACTCCGTTCGCATCGAGGCCAAGGTGCACGACGAGGTCGATGGCAGATGCGACGGTGGGCACCACGAACCTGTCCGAGACGTTGTCGCCCGCCAGTAGCGGCAGCGTGCACATCTTGGTGATGGCGTCGCGAGCGCTGTTGGCGTGGACCGTGCACATCCCGGGAACTCCGGCGTTGAGGGCAATCAGCATGTCGAGGGCCTCCGCCTCGCGCACCTCTCCCACGATGATGCGGCTGGGGCGCATGCGCAGCGCCTCCTTGACGAGCCGCCGCAGCGGAATCTCGCCCGTGCCCTCGAGGGAGGGCTGGCGGCACTGCAGCGCCACCCAGTCGCGGGTAGGGACGGCCACCTCGAAGACCTCTTCGCACGAGATCACGCGCTCGCGCGAAGGGATCGCCCCCGCGAGCGCTCCCAGCATGGTGGTCTTGCCCGCTTGCGTGGCGCCGGAGATCAGCACGTTCAGCCCGGAATCGACCGCGGCCGCCAAGAAGTCGGCGGCCTGCTGCGGCAGCACGCCCAGGCTCACCATGTCGTTCACGTGACGTGCCCGCACCACGAACTTGCGGATATTGACGCTCCAGTGCTCCCGCGTCACGTCGGGGATCACCACGTGCAGGCGCTCGCCGCCCGGGAGGGTCGCGTCCACGAAGGGGCTCGACAGATCGAGCCGCCGCCCGGACTGCTTGAGCATGCGCTCCACGAGGTCGCGCACTTGGGTCTCGGTCAGCAACGTGGGAGTGAGCTCAGGGGCGCCGCGCCTCGCGATGAAGACCTGGGTGGGCGAGTTGATCCAGATCTCTTCGACCTCGGGGTCATCGAGGTACCGCTGCAGCGGCCCGAGACCCGCGACGTTGTCCATCACCGCCTTCGCCGCACCGGCAGGGTCCGCCACCGCCGGCACCGCTCCCGCGAGCGCCCGGTGCTCCCACGCGGACAGGGCGTCATCGACCAGGGCGCGGACCGCATC
>JBKBNW010000146.1:0-5062 GCA_046295115.1 Demequina sp. | reverse complement strand
CTCGAGCGCGTGATGCCCTCGAGGATGGTGCCAGTGAGGCGCGGGGTCTCGATCGAGCCGTCGCGGCGCACCACGAAGACGTTCATGCCGCCCAGCTCCTCGAGGTAGCGGTCGTCCTTCGCGTCGAGGAACAGCACCTGCTGGCAGCCGTGCTCGGCGGCCTGCTGCTGCGGGAGCAGGGATGCGGCGTAGTTGCCACCGCACTTCGCGTCGCCTGTACCGCCGGGACCTG
This sequence comes from Demequina sp., assembly GCA_046295115.1. Taxonomy (GTDB): domain Bacteria; phylum Actinomycetota; class Actinomycetes; order Actinomycetales; family Demequinaceae; genus Demequina. Next base: position 4,830 of record JBKBNW010000146.1, on the reverse strand, counting down.
CGCGATGGAATCCTTGCGCGACCCAGATGGACACCGGCTTGACCCCGCCAGTGAAGTACGGGCCAACCGGGGACGCGATGAGCAGGTAGTCGATGATGTGCGCGGGCCGCACGCCCAAGAAAGCCTCGGAGGCGAACATGTAAGGGCGCAGGTAGAGGCTGGATTCTTCGACTCCGGGGACCCAGGCCTCGTCGACCGTGATGAGCGCTTCGAGCGAGCCGATGAAGTCCTCGACGGGCAGCTGCGGGAGCGCGAGGCGGTGGGCGGACTTGTTGAAGCGCTCGGCGTTGGCCTCGGGGCGGAACAGGTGGACGCTGCCGTCGGCCCACCTGTACGCCTTGAGGCCCTCGAAGATCTCCTGCGCGTAGTGCAGCACGGCGGCGGCGGGGTCGAGTTGGAGGGGGCCGTAGGCCTCGACGCGACGGTCGGCCCAGCCCTCGTCCTTGCGCCACTGCATGCGCGCCATGTGGTCGGTGAACTGGGTGCCGAACTTGAGGTCCGCGAGCGCGGCATCCCGGTCAGCGACGGGGAGCGGGTTCGTGCTCGGACGCACGTCGAAGGCTGCGGCATTGCTATCGGTCACGTCAGGTCCCCTTGTCGGTGCGTTCTGGAGGGACATGAGTGCTGAAATCCGGTCGGATCCTGCACCCATGTCCCTCCAGCGCGCATGGTGAGTGCTAGCCGCGGATCCGGGCCGCGAGGGCGTCGCCCACCTGCACCGTGGTGCGGGCGGAGCCGTCCTTGGCCGCAGCATCGGCCGCCACCGCGTTCTCCACGCGAGCGGCGAGCTCCGGGTACCCGAGGAAGTCGAGCATGAGCGCCACCGACAGGACGGTCGCAGACGGGTCCGCGATTCCCTTGCCCGCAATGTCCGGAGCGGAGCCGTGCACCGGCTCGAACATCGAGGGAAAGGTCCGGTCTGGGTTGACGTTGCCCGACGCGGCCAGGCCGATGCCGCCAGAGATCGCTGCCGCCTGGTCGGTGAGGATGTCGCCGAACAGGTTGTCGGTGACGATCACGTCAAAGCGGCCAGGATCCGTGGTCATTACGATGGTCGCGGCGTCGATGTGCAGGTAGTCCCACGTGACATCCGGGAACTCCGGCGCGACGGCCTCGACCGTGCGGCGCCACAGGTGACCGGCGTGCACGAGCACGTTGTGCTTGTGCACCAGCGTGAGCTGCTTGCGGTCGCGCTTGGACGCCACGTCGAACGCGTAGCGCACCACGCGCTCCACACCGTGACGGGTGTTGATGGACACCTCGGTCGCGATCTCGTGGGGGGTGTCGACGCGCAGCGCGCCGCCGTTGCCCACGTACGGACCCTCGGTTCCCTCGCGCACCACCACAAAGTCCACGGCCTCGACGTCGCGCAGCGGCGACACCTCGCCCGGGTACAGGCGCGAGGGGCGCAGGTTCACGTACTGGTCGAGCGCGAAGCGCAGCGGCAGCAGGACGCCGCGCTCGAGCACGCCGGACGGGACCGACGGGTCGCCGATGGCGCCAAGCAGGATCACGTCGTGGCCCTTGATGGCCTCGAGGTCATCCGCCGCGAGCGTGTCGCCCGTGGCATGCCAGCGCTTGGCACCCAGGTCGAACTCGGTGGTCTCGAACGTGACGCCCGTCCCCTCGGTCGCGGCGCGGAGGCACTTGAGCCCCTCCGCCACGACCTCGGGCCCGATGCCGTCGCCGGCGACCACCGCGAGGCGGTAGGCCAGTGGGTGGGTCTCCACAGTCATCGGGCGGTCTGGCCGTCCACGTAGTCGGAGTCGACGTCGTCCTTCCACGCGAACAGCTTGCGCAGCTCGCGGCCGGTCTCCTCGATCGGGTGGCCCTCGCCCTTGGCACGCAGCTCGGAGAACTCCTTGCCGCCGTTGTCCTGGTCACCGATGAACCGCTCGGCGAACGCGCCGGACTGAATGTCTGCGAGCACGGCCTTCATGTTCTCCTTGACCTCGGGGGTGATCACGCGCGGGCCGGAGACGTAGTCGCCGTACTCCGCGGTGTCGGACACGGACCAGCGCTGCTTGGTGATGCCGCCCTCGTGCATGAGGTCCACGATGAGCTTGAGCTCGTGCAGCACCTCAAAGTAGGCGATCTCGGGCTGGTAGCCGGCCTCGGTGAGGACCTCAAACCCGTACTGCACCAGCTGGCTCGTGCCACCGCACAGCACGGACTGCTCGCCGAACAGGTCCGTCTCGGTCTCCTCGGTGAAGGTGGTCTTGATGACGCCGGCGCGCGTGCCGCCGATGGCCTTCGCGTACGACAGGGCGAGGTCCCAGGCGCCACCCGTGGCGTCGGCCTCGACGGCGACGATGTCCGGGATGCCGCGGCCGGCGACGTACTCGCGGCGCACGGTGTGGCCGGGGGCCTTGGGGGCGATCAGGATGACGTCAACACCCTCGGGCACCTCGATGTAGCCAAAGCGGATGTTGAAGCCGTGTGCGAACGCGAGCGCCTTGCCCTCGGTCAGGTTGGGCTTGATCTCGTCGTTGTAGATGTTGCGCTGGTGCTGGTCCGGCGCGAGGATCATGATCAGGTCCGCCCACGCCGCGGCGTCCGCGACCGATAAGACCGTGAAGCCGTCGTTCTCCGCCTTGATGGTCGAGCGCGAGCCCTCGCGGAGCGCGACGCGCACCTCGACGCCCGAGTCGCGCAGGTTCTGCGAGTGCGCGTGGCCCTGTGAGCCGTAGCCGACGACGGCCACCTTCTTGCCCTGGATGATCGACAGGTCAGCGTCCTGCTCGTAGAACATTTCAGCCATGGTGGGTTCTCTCTTTCGGTTTGGAACGTGGTGAAACTGCGTGTGTGCGGCCGATGCGCGGGCCGGGTCGCGCTTGCGGGTGCGGGCTTTACGCGCTCACGCGCTCGAAGGCCCGCTCGGTGATGGATTTGGGGCCCCTGCCGATCGCGACGGTGCCGGACTGGACGATCTCCCGGATGTCGTGGGGCTGGAGGGCCGCGAGCAGCGCCTCGAGCTTCTCTGGCGAGCCGACGGCCTCGATGACCAGGGAGTCGGCGCCCACGTCGACCACGTGAGCGCGGAACAGGTCCACGACCTGCAGCACGTCCGCACGCGTACGTGAGTCGGCGCGCACCTTGATGAGCAGCAGGTCGCGCTGCACCGACCTGTCGCCGTCGAGCTCGACGATCTTGAGCACGTGCACCAGCTTGTTGAGCTGCTTGGTGACCTGCTCGAGCGGCAACTCATCCACGTCGACGACGACGGTGATGCGCGAGATGCCCGGGTGTTCGGTCTGGCCCACGGCCAGCGAGTGGATGTTGAAGGCGCGGCGGGAGAACAGTCCGGAGACGCGCGCGAGCACGCCCGGCTTGTTCTCGACGAGCACCGAGAGCGTGTGCTTGGTCATGAGGTCACTCCTCCTCGCCGCGGTCCCACTGAGGGGCGATGCCGCGGGCGTACTGAATCTCATCATTGCTGGTGCCGGCGGCCACCATGGGCCACACCATCGCGTCGCGCGAGACGGTGAAGTCCACCACCACGGGCTGATCGTCGATCTCCATGGCGCGCTTGATGGTCGCGTCCACGTCCGCATCGGTCTCGCAGCGCAGCCCCACGCAGCCCATCGCCTCGGATAACTTCACAAAGTCCGGCACGCGGCGCGTGCCGTGGCCGGTGTGCAAGTCCGTGTTCGAGTAGCGCTTGTTGTAGAACAGCGTCTGCCACTGGCGCACCATGCCCAGCGACGAGTTGTTGATGATCGCGACCTTGATCGGGATGTTGTTAAGCGCGCAGGTGACCAGTTCTTGGTTGGTCATCTGGAAGCAGCCGTCGCCGTCGATGGCCCACACCGTGCGGTCGGGCTCGCCTACCTTGGCGCCCATCGCGGCCGGCACCGAGAAGCCCATGGTGCCCAGTCCCCCCGAGTTGATCCACGAGTTGGGGCGCTCGTACTTGATGAACTGGCTGGCCCACATCTGGTGCTGGCCCACGCCGGACGTGAAGATGGTGTCCGAGCCCGAGATCTCTCCCAGGCGCTGGATCACGTACTGCGGCGAGCCGTGGCCGTCATCGGTGGGCGTGTAGCCCAGCGAGTAGGTGGTGCGCCAGTCATCGAGCTGCGCCCACCAGGCCTCCAGGTCGGGTTTGCCGTGGCGAGCGTGCTCGGCCTCGAGCGCGGGCACCAGCGCCGCGAAGACCTCCTTGAGGTCACCCACGATGGGCACGTCCGCGATGCGGTTCTTTCCGATCTCCGCGGGGTCGATGTCCGCGTGCACGATGGTCGCGTGCGGGGCAAAGCTATCGAGCTTGCCGGTCACGCGGTCGTCGAACCGGGCGCCCAGCGCGACCACGAGGTCCGCCTTCTGCAGCGCCGCGACCGCGGCCACAGTTCCGTGCATGCCGGGCATGCCCAGGTTCTGCGGGTGCGAGTCGGGCAGCGCTCCGCGCGCCATCAGCGTGGTGACAGCCGCAGCCCCGGACAGGTCGGTGAGGCGGCGCAGGCCGGCCGATGCGCCAGAGCGGATCACGCCGCCGCCCACGTACAGGACGGGCCTGCGAGCGGTCGCGAGCAGGCGCGCGGCCTCCTGGATGGTCTTGGCGTGCGGACGGGCACCGGAGTTGAAGCCGGGCAGCTCGATGCGCTCGGGCCAGTGAAACGTCATGGGCTCCTGCTGAGCCGACTTCGCGACGTCCACCAGCACCGGGCCCGGGCGGCCGTGCGTGGCGATGTAGAAGGCTTCGGCAATCGCGCGCGGGATGTCGTTGGCGTCCGTCACCAGCACGTTGTGCTTGGTGATGGGCTGGGTGATCCCCACGATGTCCGCTTCTTGGAAGGCGTCCGTGCCGATGTTCGCCGCGGCGACCTGGCC
>JBKBNW010000145.1:0-5092 GCA_046295115.1 Demequina sp. | reverse complement strand
GGTTCCCCATCGGCGCCGTCATCGCCTTCGGCGAGCGTGCGGGGACGCTGCTGGGCAAGGGGGAGCACGGCACCACGTTCGGCGGCAACCCGCTGGGCGCGGCCACCGCGCTCGCGACGCTGCAGGCGATCGAGGACGAAGGCCTGCTCGCGAACGCCAAGGCCGTCGGCCAGCACCTGAGGGATCGCCTCGAGGCGGTTCCGGGGGTGGTCGAGGTGCGCGGCGAGGGCCTGCTGCTGGGCATCGGCCTGGCCGCGGCGGTCGCCCCCGACCTGGTCGAGGCGGCGCTGTCGGCCGGATTCATCGTCAACCCGCCGTCGCCAGACACCGTGCGGCTGGTCCCGGCGCTCACGTTAACCACCGCCGAGGCGGATACATTCTTGACCTGGTTCGCGGACTACGCCGCGAGCCACCCCATCGTTGTGGAAGAGGACCGCTGATGGCCCGCCATTTCCTGCGTGATGACGACCTGTCGCCCGCCGAACAGCGCGAGGTGCTCGAGTTGTCGTTGGAGTTTCGCCGCGACCGCTACAAGCTGCAGCCCTTCGTGGGCCCCAAAGCCGTCGCGATCATGTTCGACAAGCACTCGACCCGCACCCGGGTGTCGTTCTCGACCGGCGTCGCGGAGCTGGGTGGCTACCCGCTGGTGATCGACTCGCAGAACTCTCACATGGGGCGCGGGGAGTCCGTGGCGGACACCGCCCGGGTGCTCGAGCGTCAGGTGAGCGCGATCGTGTGGCGCACCTACGGCCAGGAGCGCATCGAGGAGATGGCCGCGTACTCGTCGGTGCCCGTGGTGAACGCGCTGACGGACCAGTTCCACCCGTGCCAGATCCTTGCGGACCTCGCGGCCATCGCCGACGAGCGCGGGGGCGTGAGTGCCCTTGCCGGACTGGACCTCGCGTACGTGGGTGACGGCGCCAACAACATGTCGCACTCGTACCTGCTGGGCGCGGCGACGGCCGGCATGCACGTGCGGATCGGCACGCCCGCGACCTACATGCCCGACCAGGCCGTGGTCGCGCGCGCCGAGGAGATCGCGGAGTCCACGGGCGGCTCGGTGACCGTCACCACGGACTGCGACGCCGCCGTGACCGGCGCGGATGTGGTGGCGACCGATACGTGGGTGTCGATGGGTGACGAGGCGCAGAAGGCGGAGCGCGCGGAGGTGTTCGCGCCGTACCAGGTGAATGAGCGCACCTTGGAGCTCGCGGCCCCCGGCGCGCACGTGTTGCACTGCCTGCCCGCTTATCGCGGCCACGAGATCACCGCCGCGGTCATCGACGGCGAGCAGTCGCTGGTGTGGCTCGAGGCCGAGTACCGGCTGCATGCGCAGAAGGCGCTGCTGTGTTGGCTGGCCGACAGATGACTCCGTACACGATCCCGGCCACCAAGGCGGCTCGTCAGGCGCTCATCCGGCGGCTGATCGAGGCCGAGCCCATTCGCTCGCAGGGTGAGTTGGCGGTGCGCCTCGAGGTGCAGGGCATCACTGTCACGCAGGCGACCCTGTCGCGCGACCTCGTTGACGTGGGCGCCGTGAAGGTGCGCGGGATCGACGGCCACCACGTGTACGCGACGGCCGAGACCATGTCCGCGGGCGAGGACACGGACCAGCGCCTCACGCGCCTGTGCGGCGAGTTGCTGTTCAGCGCGGACGGCTCCGCGAACCTGGCCGTGATCCGCACCCCGTCGGGCGCGGCGCAGTACCTTGCCAGCGCGATCGACGGCCACGATGACCCGGACATCGTCGGGACGGTCGCGGGAGACGACACCCTGATGGTGATCTCCCGGGATCCGGACGGCGGGCTACAGCTTGCCCGCCGATTCCTCGACCGGGCGGCCGGCGCCGCCCACTAGGCGGGCGCGGCCACCAGACCTGCGACGCGCGCGAGCGGCGCCCCCAGCAGGATCAGAGACAAGACAGCTAAGGAACGGACGAATATGAGCGACAGGGTGGTGCTTGCCTATTCAGGCGGGCTGGACACGTCGGTGGCGATCGGATGGATCGCCGATGCGACCGGGGCCGAGGTCATCGCGGTGGCGGTGGACGTCGGACAGGGCGGCGAAGACCTCGAGGTCATCCGTCAGCGCGCTCTCGACTGTGGAGCCGTGGAGGCCTACGTGGCCGACGCCCGCGATGAGTTCGCGGAGGAGTACTGCATGCCGGCGCTCAAGGCGAATGGCCTGTACCAGGACAAGTACCCGCTGGTCTCGGGACTGTCTCGCCCGGTGATCGTCAAGCACCTGGTGGCCGCCGCTCAGGAGTTCGGCGCGACCACGGTCGCGCACGGCTGCACCGGCAAGGGCAACGACCAGGTGCGCTTCGAGGTGGGCATCACCTCGATCGCGCCGGACCTCAAGTGCATCGCGCCGGTGCGCGACCTGGCGCTCACCCGCGACAAGGCGATCGAGTACGCGAGCCGCCACCAGCTGCCCATCGAGACCACCAAGGCGAACCCGTTCTCGATCGACCAGAACGTGTGGGGCCGCGCCATCGAGACTGGCTTCCTCGAGGACATCTGGAACGCCCCGACGAAGGACGTCTATAGCTACACCGACGACCCGGCCTTCCCGCCGGTGCCCGACGAATTGGTGCTGACCTTTGAGCGCGGCATCCCCGTGGCGATCGACGGCCAGGCCGTTACCCCGCTGCAGGCCATCGAGCAGCTCAACCGCCGGGCCGGCGCGCACGGCATTGGCCGCATCGACATCGTCGAGGACCGCCTGGTGGGCATCAAGTCCCGCGAGGTCTACGAGGCCCCCGGCGCGATCGCGCTCATCGAGGCGCACCGCGAGCTCGAGAACGTGACCATCGAGCGCGAGCAGGCCCGCTTCAAGCGCGGCGTGGAGCAGAAGTGGGGCGAACTCGTCTACGACGGCATGTGGTCCTCACCCTTGAAGAGGTCGCTCGACGTCTTCATCGAGGACACCCAGGAGCACGTGAACGGTGATGTCCGGATGGTGCTGCACGGCGGGCGGGCGACCGTCACCGGTCGCCGCTCGGACACCGGGCTGTATGACTTCAACATGGCGACCTACGATGAGGGAGACGCGTTCGACCAGTCGGCCGCACGCGGATTCATCGAGATCTACGGCCTCGCAGCCAAGCAGGCCGCCGCGCGCGAGGCGCGCCTGAAGGGATAGTCATGTCGGATCAGCAGTCCGGTTCCGCCCGCTCCAGCGGGGAGCGGGGGACAAACGAGGGTGCGTTGTGGGGCGGCCGGTTCGCCGGCGGCCCCGCGGACGCGCTGGCGAAGCTGTCGAAGTCCACGCACTTCGACTGGCGCTACGCGGACGATGACCTGCGCGGCTCGATCGCGCACGCTCACGCGCTCCAGCGGGCCGGACTGCTGACCGACGAGGAGACGGACCGGATGGTCGCCGGGCTAGACGCGCTCCGCCAAGACGTCGCCGGCGGCAAGGTGACCGCGGCCGAGTCGGATGAGGACGTGCACGGCGCGCTCGAACGCATCCTCATCGACCGCATCGGCCCCGAGCTGGGCGGCAAGCTCCGCGCGGGACGCTCGCGCAACGACCAGATCGCCACTCTGTCGCGCATGTATCTGCGCCGTCACGCCCGCACCATCGCCTCCGGCGTGCTCGACGTGGTCGAGTCGCTGCTCGAGCAGGCGGACCGGCACCTCGACGCCCCGATGCCGGGCCGCACCCACTTCCAGCACGCACAGCCGGTGACCCTTGGGCATCACCTGCTGGCGCACGCGTGGCCCCTGCTGCGCGACGTCGAGCGGCTCACCGACTGGGACGCCCGAGCGGCCTACTCGCCGTACGGTGCCGGGGCCCTCGCGGGCTCGACTTTGGGCCTCGACCCGCAGCGCGTCGCGGACGAACTGGGCTTCCTTGGCGCGAGCGAGAACTCGATCGACGCGACGGCGTCCCGCGACGTGGTCGCCGAGTTTGCCTGGGTCGCGGCGATGATCGGCGTGGACCTGTCGCGGCTGTCCGAGGAGATCATCGCGTGGGCGACGGTGGAGTTCGGTTTCGCCGGGCTCGACGACGCGTACTCGACAGGTTCGAGCATCATGCCGCAGAAGAAGAACCCCGACATCGCCGAACTCGCGCGCGGCAAGGCGGGGCGGCTGATCGGCGACCTCGCCGGGCTGCTCGCGACGCTGAAGGGCCTGCCGCTGGCGTACAACCGCGACATCCAAGAGACCCACGAGCCAGCCTTCGACGCGGTGGAGACGCTCGAGACCCTGCTGCCGGCCTTCTCCGGCATGGTCCGCACCCTCGTGTTCCACGAGGACCGCCTCGCCGAGTTGGCCCCCGCCGGCTTCTCGCTGGCGACCGACATCGCCGAGTGGATGGTCAAGCAGGGCGTGCCATTCAGGGAGGCGCACGAGGTCGCGGGCGCGTGCGTGCGCTTGTGCGAGAAGCGCGGCAAGCAGTTGCACGAGCTCACGCCGGACGAGCTCGAGGCCATTCACCCGCAGTTGAATGAGCGGGTCCTCGAGGTGCTCACGGTCGAAGGCTCGCTCGCGGCGCGTGACGGCGCAGGCGGCACCGCCCCCGCGCGCGTGCTCGAGCAGGGCAAGTCGGCCCGCGCGCGCGTCAAGCACTTCCGCCCCTGGGCCGCGGCCTCCTCCTAACCCCCACCGCCCCTACTCCGCCTTAGCGCGGTAGTGGTCGCTCAGTGTCGCTCTACGGCATCACGCCGATCCTGGCGGGCGCTGAGTGTCGCTCTGGCAGGATGGGCACGATGACTGACCTGCTTACCGACGCCCGCGCACGCCTCACCGCGATGCTCGATGACGTGGTGCGCCTGATCGAGTGCGAATCGCCGTCTGACGACCTCGCCGCGATCAGTCACAGCGCCGATGTGGTCGCCGACGTCCTCGGCCCCCGGCTCGCCGCCGCCGGCCTCCCCAAGGACCCCGAACGCATCGTCATCGACGGCGTTACCCACCTGCGCTGGCGCCTCGGCGGGCCCACCCGGGTGTTGCTACTCGGCCACCACGACACTGTCTGGCCGCACGGCTCCCTGGCCAGTCACCCCGCCCAGATCGCCGACGGGGTCCTCACCGGCCCCGGTTGCTACGACATGGCGATCGGCCTGGTCCAAGCGGCCCACGCG
>JBKBNW010000144.1:272-5168 GCA_046295115.1 Demequina sp. | reverse complement strand
GCCGGTGCGTACCGCCTCGGCGTTCTCCAGCACGCGGGCCTCGTCCACGAGGGCGGCGTCCTCCCCCGCCTGCGGCGCTAAGGCGTCGATCGCGGCGAGGTCGTCGCGCAGGCGCGCGACCTCCGCCCGCTCGGCGTCCGCACCCTCCTGCATGCGCCTCAGGCTCTCGGCGGCCTCCTGCCACGCGCCCCACGCGCCCGCGTAGTCACGGCGCGCACCGGCCACCTGCGGACCGCCGTACGCGTCGAGTGTGTCCCGCTGGCGCGAGGAGGAGCGCAGCCGCACCTGATCTGACTGGCCGTGCACGGTCACCAGCTCCGCCGCCACCTCGCCCAGCAGGCTCTGCGGCACCGTCCGGCCGCCCATGACGGCGCGCGAACGCGTCGTCGCGCCCACCGTGCGAGCCACCACCACGGAGCCGTCTTCCTCGACGGCGACCCCCGCATCGGCAAGGCGATCGGCGAGCGGACCTGCTGAAGGGACGTCGATGACCGCCTCGGCCACCGCGGCGTCGGCGCCAGTGCGCACTGTCGCGGGAACGGTCTTGGCCCCCAGGATGAGCCCTAGCCCGGTGAGCACCATGGTCTTGCCCGCGCCTGTCTCCCCCGTCACGCACGTGAGGCCGGGCCCGAACTCGAGGCGCGCGGACTCGATGACGCCTAGGTCGGAGATCGTCAGCTCATGAAGCACGAATCAGCCGTCCTCATCCGGACCGGCGGCGCGGATGGCGGCCGGGGCCCGCAGTGCGTCTTCGCCCACCGACCACGTCTGGGCGTGGATCTCGCGGCCGATCGGTTTGGGGTGGGACCGCTCCCCGCGCCACCCATCGGTCGGCAGGGAAAACTTGCGAACCAGCCGCGAGGTGAACGGCGCATCGGACATGCGGGCGAGCGTGACCGTGTGGTCCCCGCGCCTGACGTCGACCACACACCCGCGGCCAGCCTCGATGCTGTGGGCTCCGTCGAGCACCACCTGGCCCGAAGACTCCGAGCTGTGCACCACCTGGATTGCGAACGACGAGGACGGGCCCACCACCAGCGGGCGGGCGAACAACGCGTGCGCCGCGAGCGGGACGCACAGCAGCGCGTCGACGTCGGGCCACAGCACCGGTCCGCCCGCGGAGAAGGCGTGGGCAGTCGAGCCGGTCGCGGTGGCGACGACGACGCCGTCGCACCCGAAACTCGACAGCGGCTCGCCGTCCACCGCGAGCGTGACCTCGAGCGTACGCAGCCGGTTCGCGCGTTCGAGGGTGGCTTCGTTGAGTGCCCAGCCATGCTCCTGCGTCCCGTCGGCGCTGGTCACGGTGACACTGAGCGTGCGCCGCTCTTCGACGGTGTAGTCGCCCGCGGCGAGACGCTGAGCGGCTGTCGCGACGTCCTCTCGCTCGAGCTCCGCGAGGAACCCCACCCGGCCCAGGTTCACCCCAAGCAGGGGGATGTTGGTGCCGTGCGTCTTGCGCGCGGCGTGCAGCATGGTGCCATCCCCGCCGAGCACGATCGCCGCCTCGATGGGCTCGGACACCCCCGCCGTGAAGTCGGTGCAGGACTCGATGCCCGCCTCAGCGAGCACGCGCGCGACCTCGTCCCCGGCCTCCAAAGTCTCGGGCCGATGCGGGTTCGCGACGATCAGGATCCTGCGGGTCATGCTGCTTCCTTCACCTCGCGTGCGATGGCCTGCTCGAGGGACTCACCGTCGAGCACGGGACGCGCGTGCGCGTCGTGGGACCTAGCCTGCCAGACAGAAGAGCCCCAGACGAAGAACTCGACGTTGCCCTGCGGGCCAGGCAACGGGCTACGCGCGACACGGTGGATGGTCAGGCCCGCATCGGCCATCGCGCGGGTGACGCCTCGCACGGCCGATGCGCGGGCGGCCCGGTCCGTCACGACGCCTCGGGCGCTCAGTCGGCCACGGCCCACCTCGAACTGGGGCTTCACCATGAGCACGTGATCCGCGCCGGGGCCGGCGAAGTCGACGAGCGCGGGGATCACCAGCGGGAGCGCGATGAAGGACAGGTCGGCGACCACCAGGTCGACGCCGGCGCCGGGGCTCGAGGCGTCGAGATCGCGGACGTTCACGCCCTCTCGCACGGTGACGCGCGGGTCGTGACGGATAGCGGACGCGAGCTGATCGTGCCCCACATCGACGGCCAGCACATGCTCCGCGCCCCGCTCAAGAAGCACCTGCGTGAAGCCGCCGGTCGAGGCACCCGCGTCGAGGGCACGGCGACCCTCGACAGAGAGGCCGTGGGGTGCGCAGACGTCGAGGGCACCGCTGAGCTTGTGGGCCGCTCGCGAGACGTAGCGGCCGGCGTCGGGCGCGACCTCGATCATCGATTCCTCGGCCACGGCGCGCGCAGGCTTGAGCGCGGCGACTCCGTCGACCGTGACGACGCCGGCGAGAATCAGTTCCTGGGCGTGGGAGCGCGACCGCGCGAGCCCGCGCGCGTGCAGCGCACGGTCAAGGCGCATGGGTAGCCTGCCGCCCCGACGCCTCTACTGCTCTTCGCGCAGTCGCGTCGACAGCGAGTCCTGGATCTTGTCGAAGAACTCGGCTTGTTTGTCGAGATCGTCCGGAAGCTCGCTCACGGCAGCGAGCGCTTCACGTACCTCGGCGGGGTACTTGACCTCGCCGAGTGGCTCGCGGTGGCCCTTGATCTCACCCATGAGGTGAGGTTACCTCCCGGCCGGGTACCGACTCAACCCGCACCGCCCGCCCAGAGTCCGCGGCCTCCCACGCGGCGGCGCACGCCGCGCGCGCGCCGTCGAGGCCGTCGGGGCCGGCGTCGGACTCGTCGACGTGGAGGGTGGTGCCATCGACCCAGGCGGTGGCGGCGCGCACGCGCCACCTGTCGCCGTCGCGGACGGGGTGGGGGTGCGCGATGGCGAGTGCGGTCAGGTCGCGCCCAAGGAACGACGGCCGATGCGCGGGCGGGGCGAGGATCGCCTCGCGGACGCCGTCGACACCGGTGAGCACCTGCAGCCCGGGCATCTGCGCGGCCCGGGCACCCTTGAGGTCGGTGTCCAGCCGGTCTCCCACCACCAGGGGCCGCAGCGCGTGTGCCTTGACAGCCGCGAGGCGGAACATCGCCGGTTCGGGCTTACCCGCTCCGGGCGGCTCGACGCCGGTGGCGGTCACCACCACGTTGACCAGCGCACCGTTGCCGGGAGCGACTCCCCGTTCGTTGGGGATCGTGAGGTCCTTGTTCGAGGCGAAAAACCGGGCACCGGCGCGGATCGCGTAGGAAGCCTCGGCAAGTTCGCGCCACGACACGTCGGGTGAGAACCCTTGGACCACCGCATCGGGCACGGGCTCGGCGGCGTCGACGATCGTGAAACCAGCCTGCGTCACCGCGGTCCTCAGTCCCGCGCCGCCCACGACGTACACGGAAGAGCCGGGCGCGACCGACTCCAGCATCAGGGCGGCGACCGCCTGCGCGGCAGTCATGACCTCGTCCGAGGTGGCGGGCATCCCGAGCTCGGTCAGCTGCTGCGCGACGGTTTCTGGCTCGCGCGAGGCGTTGTTGGTCACGAACACCACGCGCATGCCTGCCTCGCGAGCCTCGGCGAGCGCCAGCGGTGCCGTGGGAATGGCGTGGGGACCCCGGTACGCGACGCCGTCGAGGTCGACGAGCGCCGCGTCGAAGGCGACCTGAAGGGGTACGTCGGAGCCGGACAGGTCGGATACGGTCATCGGTCGCTCCCGTCGGCGTCCTCGGAGCCTTCGCTGGAATCGTTAGCTGTGGCATCGGCTGGTGCCACCTCGTCGTCGACGGGCGCGGCGAGCTCGGCCACGTCGTAGACGGTGACGTCGAACTCCACCTCGCCGTCATCCTCCTCCGTCACCAGCGACGCCTCGATCGCCGCCGCCTCGTCCTCGCGTCCCAGTGCCCGCAGCACGGGCACCGTCGCCTCGTCGACGCGGGCACGCACAGCGTCGTCGGGGGCGGTGATGCGGCGCAGAGCCACGAGCGCCGCCTCGGCGTCGCCCATGTCCAGGCGTGCGCCGGCGGCGACGATCTCGAGCTCCGCGCGCGCGTCTGGCGGGAGTGCAGACGCATCGTCGCTACGTGCCAGGTCGATGGCGCGCTCGGGCCTGCCGAGACCTCGTTCACAGTCGGCCATCAACGGCAAGTACTCGTGCGAGCCGTTGAGACGGCGCACCGTGCGGAACTCTCGGAGCGCCTCGGTGAAGCGACCGGTCGCGTAAGCCGCCAGCGCATTGGCCTCGCGGACCACGTCCACCCGACCGCCGCGTTGGAGCGCGACCTGGGCGTGCTGGTACGCGAGCTCAGGATCGAGGTCGATGAGAGCACCCGCCATGATCAGGTGGCGACCCACGTCCTCGGCGTTGTCCTTGCTGAGGGTGCGCAGGCGCTGCCGCACCTCGCGGTCCAGTTGACCGAAGACGATCTCGTCGGGGATATCGGGGGCCTCCACGACTGGCCGTTGCATCGACCTGTCCCCACGACGCGAACCGTCGTCCCGTTCGGAACGGCGGTCGTCCCGGCGCACCGCATCGCGGCCACCTGGCCTGCCGCTGGGTGCACCGCCGTACGAGGGGCGGTCGCCCCTATCGGGACGACCACGCGAGTCGGGCCGGCCACGCGAAAAGCGGTCGCCAGCAGGCCCGTCCTGACGTGAACTGTCAGGACGGCCGAAGCGGCTCTGGCCGCCTGAACGCGAGTCGGCTCCTGACGCGGAGTTGCGCTCGCCGGTGCGGTCCCGCCACTGTGGGCGATCCGCACGTTCCGCGCGCTGGGGGCGATCGCCACGGTCCGCCGTGGAGTCGCGGCGCGGGCGATCGTCGCGCCTCGCCCCATCCGTGCGGTAGGGGCGTGCCCCCCGGTCCGGCCGGTCCCCGCGGTCTTGTCGGGCGCCACGGTCCGGGCCAGCGTCA
>JBKBNW010000144.1:0-262 GCA_046295115.1 Demequina sp. | reverse complement strand
AGCGTCACGCCGCGCGCCGGCAGCGCGGGGAGCACTATCGGAGTTGCCGCCCCCATAGGGACGGCTGCCGCCGTCGGTCCGCCCGCCCTCGGAAGGCCGACGCTGCGCACCGTCCCCGCCGTATGCGGGCCGAATGCGGTCGCCGCCGGTACGGGGCTTGCGGTTGCTGGGACTGTCACGGTCGCTCCCGCGCACGCCAAAAGGACCGCTTGTGCGGTCGTTGGCGTTGCCCCGGGGCCCGCCGATGGCCGGAGGCCGCGTG
>JBKBNW010000143.1:0-5200 GCA_046295115.1 Demequina sp. | reverse complement strand
GCCATGCCGACCGAGAAGGCGGCGTGAAACTGAGGCATCACTGCGCGTCCCATGCGCCGTTCCACCTCCGCGGCCTCGGCGTTCATGGCGACGTTGGTGAAGGCGAAGGAGAACGAGACGATGAAGTGGCCCACCGCGAACAGCGGCTGCGATGAGATCAAAGTCGATAGCCCTACCAGCGTGAGCGCGGCCACATGCGCAAAGCTCGACCACCACAGCAGCGCGCGGGTGCCGAACTTCGCCGCAGACCAGCCGGTGACCAGCAGGCCCGCGAGCGCGCCGAAGGCACCGAATACGATGAGGTTGGCGAGCCCGGAGACGCTGACGTCCAGCAGATCCCGGATGGACGGCACTCGCGACAGGAACGTGGACAGCATCGCGCCCATGATGGCGAACAGGCCCAGCACGGCGAACCGGGCGGACCGCACGCGTGCGGCATCGGGTCTCGTGGTCGGCTCGTAGCCGAAGGTGAAAGGCATGGCGTCCTGTCTACGAACGGCGCTCCGCGCCGGGTGAGAGCCGTGGTCGAAGCTCCGTGAGACGCCGCCTGCAGTGCCGCGTCCGCGCCACTATTGTGCGACTACGCTGGGACGAGCGCAAAAAAGGGAACCGAGGAGCGACGTGGCCGCGAGAAGACGACCGACGATGGCCGATGTGGCGGCGAAGGCGAGCGTGTCGCTGTCCACGGTGTCTCTGGCGTACTCGGGCGCCGGGCCGATCTCCCCCGAGATGAAGGCGCGGGTCGAGCGCGCGGCCGAGGAACTCGGATACGCCGGACCGTCGGCGCAGGCGCGAGCCCTACGGTCCGGGCGCACCCACGTGGTCGGCGTCGTCATCCACGACGCCTTCACGCTGGCCTTCCGCGCTCCACTGATCCTGAGCGTGATGGACGGGCTGATCTCCGAACTGGGCGAGATGGGACTCGGCGTGCTGCTGCTCCCCACGCCCGCCGACCAAGGCGACAAGTCCCTGCTGGCCACCGCGCCCATGGATGCCGCAGTCGTCTTCCGGGTGCGCGACCACGACGATCCCGCGCTCGAACTGCTGCGCAAGCGCGCCGTGCCGTTCGTCGTGATGGACGGCGATGCGCCTCCCGGTGCTGGCCAGGTATCGATCGACGACACCAGCGCGACGGTTCAGCTCATCGAACATCTGCAGTCGCTCGGCCACGAGCGGATAGGCACCATCGCCCTGCCGCACGGTCCCGGCCACGAGACCACCCTGCGGCCGCGCGACTACATGCCGGAATCGGCGTGGGCGCCAATGCACAACCGCCTCGAGGCGTTCCGCCACGCCGGGGTCGAGCCGTGCGTGGTGGTCGAGGCACGGGAGTCGATGGTGGCGGAGGGCATCGCCGCCGGTCACCTCGCGCTCACCCACGAGTCGCGTCCCACCGCCATCGTGGCGCAGTCCGACATCTTGGCCGCGGGCGCTGTCATCGCCGCGAGGGAGCTCGACCTCAAGGTCCCGCACGACGTGTCGATCACTGGCTTCGACGGCATCGACCTGCCCTGGCTGTCGCCACTCGAGCTCACCACCGTCTTCCAGGACGGGGTCGAGAAGGGCAGGGCCATGGCGGCGGAGGTCAAGGAACTGCTCGCAGGCGAGACTCCGTCCCAGGTATGGATGCCGCTCGAGCTGCGCATCGGCACCTCGACCGCGCCGGTCAACCCCGAGCGGTAAGCGACTCGCTCCGGCCCCGGCGGGCGCGCCTCTAGGAGCAGTCGACCTGCGCCTGCGCCTTGCCGAGCACCTTCACATCGCCATGCTGGACCGTGACGTCCACGCGAGCCGAGCGCCGCTCCTCGTCCAACGCGCCGATGCGCGCCGTCACCGACACGGTCGCCTTGCCTGGGTTGGGGACCGGGACGGGCCGCGTGAACCGCACCTGGAGGTCCGCCACGTTGCCCGCGCCCGCCCACTCCTCGACGACCGAGGCGGCGGCGCCCATGGTGAGCATGCCGTGCGCGATCACGCCGGGCAGTCCCACCTGTTCGGCGACCACGTCGTTGTAGTGAATCGGGTTGAAGTCCCCTGAGGCCCCGGCGTATCGCACGAGCATGTCGCGCGTGAACGTGAGCTCGCGCTCGGCGACCACCTGGCCCACCTCCAGCCCCGTGAAACTGGGGCTCGTCAACTCGGTCACTGCTGCTCCTCCCTCACCGCGAGCGTGCTCGTCACGGTCGAGACCGGGGCGCCGTCCACGTCCACGAGTTCGGCGCGTGTGGTCACCATCGAGATGCCCGCGCGCTGCTTGACCGCGTCGACGTGCACGGTCGTCAGGATCACGTCGCCCGCGACCAGCGGGCGCACGTGAGTGAAGCGCTCCTCCGCATGAACCACGCGGGAGAAGTCCACGCCGACCTCGGGGTCGGTGACGACGTGGAACTCCGCCTGCTGCGCGATCACCACGGCGAACGTGGTGGGCGCCACTAGGTCCGCGTAGCCCTCGGCCTGCGCGACCGCGACGTCCCGGTGCGCGCCAGAGAAGGCGTCCACCGCATCGGCGAACTCCCGGATCTTGACGCGCGTGACCTCGTAGGGCTCAAAAGGGCCATAGCTGCGACCCACTGCTTCGCTGTTTACTGGCACGTTGCCAGCCTAGCGAAGGCTGGAGCTGCACACCGGGGTCACCCGGTGATCGCCGTGATGGGGCCGAGCGCGAAGTACAGCACGAACGCGCCGGCGGCGCCCCACATGAGCGGGTGAACCTTGCGGGTGCCACCGGAGACGACCTGCAGCACCACGTAGGAGATGAAGCCCACGCCGATGCCCACGGAGATCGAGTAGCCGAACGGCATCAGGATGAAGGTCAGGAACGCGGGGATCGCGATGCGGTAGTCCTGCCAGTCGATTCCGGCGACCTGCGACACCATCAGGAAGCCCACGACCACCAGCACGGGGGTGGCGGCCTCGAAGGGCACCAGCCCGTACAGCGGCGTCAGGAAGGTCGACAGCAGGAAGGCGATGCCCGTCACCACCGGCGCAAGGCCGGTGCGCGCACCGTCACCCACGCCCGCGGCGGACTCGATGTAGGACGTGTTGGAGGACACGGAGCCGAAGCCACCGGCCGCGGCTCCGACGGAGTCGACGAGCAGGATCTGCTGGCTGCGCGGGGGGTTGCCGTCCTTGTCGTTGAGGCCCGCCTCGGCGCCGACGGCCGTCATCGTGCCCATCGTGTCGAAGAAGTCGGCGATCAGCAGGGAGAAGATCAGCAGCAGGGCCGTGAGGACGGGAAGCGACGTGAACCCGCCGAACAGGTCCACCTGTCCGATGAGCGAGAAGTCGGGAACCGCCACCGCGGTGTCGGGCAGCGCGGGGACCACGAGCGCCCAGCCGTCGGGGTTGTCCTGCTTGGCCCCGAGCGACATCACCGACTCGAGGATGAGGGCGAGCACCGTCGCGGCGGCGATCGAGATCAGCAGCGCCCCGCGCACCTTCTTGACCATCAGGATGATGGCCGTGAACAGGCCCACCACGAACACCACCATGGGCCACGTCGAGATGTAGCCGCCGTCGCCGAACTGCGTGGGGGTGCCGGCGCCGGTGCGCACGATGCCCGCGTCGTACAGCCCGATGAAGGCGAGGAACAGGCCGATTCCCACCGCAATCGCCTGCTTGAGGAAGGTGGGCACGGCCGCAAACACGGCCTTGCGGAACTTCGTCATCACCAGGATGAAGATGACCACGCCCTCGATCACCACAAAGCCCATCGCCTCGGGCCAGGACATGCCCGCGCGTGAGGCGATCCCGTACGCGACGAACGCATTCAGGCCAAGGCCCGTCGCCATCGCGAGCGGGAACCGGGCCCACACGCCCATCATGATCGACAGCAGTCCCGCGACCAGCGCGGTCGCGGCCGCCACCATCGCGAGGTTTTCCTCAGTGCCGCCGCCGAGGAAGTTGCCTTCGCCGTCGGCCACGGTGCCGATGATGAGGGGGTTCAGGACCACGATGTACGCCATCGTGAAGAACGTGGTGAACCCGCCGCGGATCTCCTGAGCCAGGGTGGATCCGCGGGCGGTGATCTCGAAGTAGGAGTCGAGGCGTCCGACAAGGCCGGTGCGCTGGGTGGTGGTGGTCACGTGTCCCCTCTCGTGCGCACGGGTGCGCGGTGTGCCATCAAGGCGGCGCCGGCGGTTGCGGCGCCTCATGTCCGCCCCCGGTCACTGCGGTGAGTCAGCGGCATTGCAAGGCTGCAGTGGGGTGCGGACGGGGATACCATAGCGCCCCCGCGGCCCCTGTTGTCACTGGTAGGCGTACGTCGCGACCAGCGCGCGGTGGTCCGCGCCCGCCACCGGCACCGCGTGCACCTGGACCGCAATCAGTGGCGCATCCCTGACCATCGCGTGATCGATCGCGACCACCGGGATCGGAAGCCGTCCCTCGGGGAAGGTCGGCTTGAGCCCAGCGCCCGCCTGCGTGGCCGCATTGACCAGCCCGGCGTGCTCGAGATCCCGGTACGCGCGGTGGTCGCGCGTGGCGTTGAGGTCCCCGAGCACCAGCAGGGGGCCGTCGATCCCATCGACGATCCCGCCGAGAGCGCGCAGGTCGCGGCTCCACCCCTCGTGGTCGACCGGCCCCGGCGCGGCGGGGTGAGGCGCGACGACCGCGAGCGGCCCGAACGCGGCCTCGACCTCCACCAGCACCGTCGTCGAGGTCAGGCCGTCGTAGGCGCGGCCTCCGGTCAGCGGCAGGCGTGACCACACCGCACCCCCGGTGAAGCCCGGTTCGGCGTGCACCTCACTATGGGGAAGAAGGTCATCCAGGCCCGCAGCGCCGAGCGCGCGCACCGCCTCAGGGGTGAGCTCCTGCACGGCGAGCACGTCGACCTGGTGCTCGCGCACCAGGTGCACCACCTCCTCGGCGTCGGCACCGCCGAAGGTCATGTTGACGCTGGCGACGGTGAGCTGATCGCCGTCCTGCGGCGAGGGCTCGGCGACGAACAGCGGCACCTGCCACGCGACGCACAGCGCCGCAACGGCGGCCGATGCGCCGAGCACCCACGGTGCGCGCGCGAGCCCCGCCAGCAGCACGGTCAGCAACGCCGCGACGGTCACCCACGGCATCAGGGCCACGAGGATCGCGACCGGCCCGGCCTCGAAGCCCGTCGCCCGCGCTACGACCGGGACAGCGACTGCGGCGAGGGCGACGGCAGCTCCGGCCCGCGTGACGCGCCGTGCTCGGGACGGACGAGCGG
>JBKBNW010000142.1:0-5290 GCA_046295115.1 Demequina sp. | reverse complement strand
GCGGGCCGCGGGGCTGACGGACGAGCAGTTTGAGGCGCAGCGCCTGTGCGTGCCGTCCGACGCGATGGTCGCCGCCGCGCCCTCGCAAGCCGGTTCGATCTATGGCGACAAGATGCACTCGGCCGTCTATGACACGACGCGCATCGCGGCCCTGGTACCGGGCTGGCGCGCGCGCATCCCCTTTGATGAGGGCGTCGCCGAGGCCATCGCGTGGTTCGAGGCGGAGCCCTCGCGGCAGACCGTCGACATCGATGCCGATGCGATGTTCGACCGGCTCGCGCTCATCTATCGCAACGCCCTGCAGCAGTCCGGGGCGTAGCCCGAGGGGCGGGGCCCACCGGGCGCGCACACCGTCCTCGACGTACAGTCGAGACGTACGGCCCGTCCGCTTGAGAGAGGTGCGCCGTGGGATCCTGGGGCTTCCCGCTGGCGCTCGCCAGCGCGTGCGCACTCGCGCTATCCGGCTGCGTCGCGGACCTCGACCTTCCCCAGGGCCCCGAGCCCACGGACCTCACCGCCGCCCCGGCTGTGCCGTCGCCCGTGCCCCGCGCATCGGCCGTCGTGCAATCGCCCGCGCACGTCACCGTCCCTGCCCCCGAATGCGCCCACTACGGTGCGGGCAACGAACTCTCGTATGTCGCGATCGAACCGCACCGCTACGCGAACGTGTGCCTGGGCATGAGCTTCGCGGAGGCGTCAGCGGCAATGCTCGGGCTCACGATCGAAGGCGAACCGCACTGCCCGTGGTTCGCGGACATCGTCGACGCGGGCCCCTTGGTGATCTCCGCGGTCACCGGCAAAGATGCGCCGGGCGAGTCGATCACCATGCTGCGGGTGACGTACACGGACGATTTGGCGGGGATCGACCCCTGGGGCGTTCCGCGCACCATCGAGGGCACAGGGATCGGTTCGACCCTCCAAGAGCTGCTCGCCGCTCACCCCGGCGCGCGCCAGGTGACAGTCGACGACCCCGCACGAGGCCAGCGCACTCACGTGGTGGTGCCGCACGGCGGCGGCCTCGCCTCCGTGTTCGACGTCACCGACGGCCGGGCGAGCGAGATGACATGGGGCGAGGGGCTCATGGAAGGCGTGCCGGGCGACCTCTGCACGGGGTGACAGCGCACCGCCTGACAGACGGCGAGCGGCCGATGCGCGCGTACAGTGGGCAGCACACGTCACCCCTGCAAGGAGGCAGCATGCGCGTTCTGTTCATCGGCGGCACCGGGCTCATCTCTTCGGCCGTCTCACCCCTGGCTATCGAGCGCGGCATCGACCTCACGCTGGTCACGCGCGGGCAATCCGCGCGCGGCGGCGTACCCGAGGGCGCGCGCTCCCTCATGGTCGACGCGCGGGACCCCCAGGCGCTGCGCGAAGCATTGCGCGAGGACGTCGCCGCTCGCGGACGCTACGACGCCGTGGTCCAGTGGATCTGCTTCGACACCGGCCATATGGCCCACGACATCGAGACGTTCTCCGGCCTGACGGACCAGTACGTGTTCATCTCCTCGGCAAGCGCGTACGAGACCCCGCCGTCCCACTACGTGGTGACCGAGGCGAACACGCCGCTCGACAACCCCTACTGGCAGTACAGCCGCGACAAGGCGGCGTGCGAGCGCATGTTGCGCGAGGCGGGCGCCCGCGGCGACCTGCCCTACACGATCGTGCGCCCGTCGCACACGTACGGGTACTCCGAAATACTGTTCGGGATTGCGTCATGGACCCACCCCTGGACGGTCGCCGAGCGACTGCGCTCGGGCCGCCCGGTGCTCGTCCACGGCGACGGCACATCGTTGTGGACGGTGACCGACCACCGGGACTTCGCGGTCGGACTCGTGGGGTTGTTGGGCAACCCCCGGGCCATCGGGGAGGACTTCCACATCACGGGCGACGACGTCCTCAGCTGGAACCAGATTCACGGCTACGTGGCCGGCGCGCTCGGGGTCAGTGCAGACGCCCTCGCCGCGCAGTCGGTGTACGTGCCGACCGAGACGCTCGTCAGGTTTGACCGCGACGAGTTCGAGGGCCCGATCAAGGGCGACAAGGCCAACGCCGCGGTGTTCGACACCAGCAAGCTGCGGGCCGTGGTGCCCGACTTCGCGACCCGACACCTGTTCGCGGACTCAATCCACGAGTCGATCGCGTGGTTCGAGGCCGACCCCTCCCGGCGC
Organism: Demequina sp.; assembly: GCA_046295115.1. Classification (GTDB taxonomy): domain Bacteria; phylum Actinomycetota; class Actinomycetes; order Actinomycetales; family Demequinaceae; genus Demequina. The sequence goes on along the minus strand of JBKBNW010000142.1, from coordinate 3,122 downwards.
ACCATCGATGCCAAGGCCGACGCCCGGTGGGATCGCATTATCGACGCCTACCGCCGCGCGGTGGACGCAGCTGTCGTCGAGGTGACCGGCGCGCACGGCTGACGGTACCTGGCGACCGCGCGGACGTGCCCGGCGACGCCGTACCCTGGCACTGTGAGACTTCCGCGCCTGCGCCGCTCCCGTGACGGGGGCCGGTCGGCCATGACCGATGACGCCATCCTGGATGCCGCGGTGCGCGTGCTCATTGGCTCTCCGTCCGCCTCGCTCGAGGACATTGGCAAGCGCGCGGGAGTCGACGCTCGCGAGATGCGCGCGCGGTTCACGTCGAGCGAGTTGCTCGTCGAGCGCGTGATCCTGCGCGGTGCCCACCGCATCGCGCGGGGCGCGGTGCTCGAGGACGGCTCGCCGGCCGAGCAGATCGCCCTGCTGGTCGCCCGGCTGTGGGACGACCAGGAGCCCGTGGCACGGTTCATGACGATGGGCGTGCGGGACCACCTGCGCCGCCCCGTCGAGGACGCCCTCGCCCCCGCGCGCGGCCTGTTCGCCGACGCGGTTGCGAGGGGCGCGGCGGACGGCACCCTGCGCGGCGACGTGTCTTCCCGCGCGGTCGCCTGGCTCATCGAGCAGTCGGTGATGAACTGCCTCGAGGCACTTGCCCTGGAACTCATGGAGGGCGAGGACGGACGCCTGTTCGCGATGCGCCAGGCGCTCGCGACGGCGGGGCTGTCGTGGTCGGACGCGGCCACAGTGACGGACGAGGTGACGAAGCGGCTCTCGTAAGGACCGCTCGCCCCCTCAATTGCGCTGCCCTCACGGGCGCGCGGACAGGAGACAACCAATGAAGGCCATCGTCAGCGACGAGGGGCTGCCCCTCGACGACAGAGCAGCCCTGCTCGACAGGGACGTGCCCGAGCCAGAGCCGGGCCCGCTCGACGTGCTGATCCAAGTCGAGGCGGTGTCCGTCAACCCCGTCGACGTCAAGAAACGTCGTGCGCACAAGGCGCGGCGCGGCTCCCTCATCGTCGGCTACGACGGCGCAGGCGTGGTGACCGAGGTCGGCAGCGACGTCGAGGGCCTCAAGGAGGGAGACGAGGTCTGGTGGTCTGGGGACGCGACCCGCCCCGGCGCCAATGCCGAGCTACAGGCGGTGGACCACCGGATCGTGGCCCTCAAGCCCGAGTCCGCATCGTTCGCGGACTCCGCGTCGCTGCCCCTCACCGCGCTCACCGCGTGGGAGTCGCTGTTCGACCACTTGCGACTCAACCGCGAGGACCACGGCACCATGGTGATCGTGGGCGGTGCGGGCGGCGTGGGGTCGATCTTGACGCAGCTCGCGAAGCGGCTGACCGCGCTGCGGGTGATCGCCACGGCCTCTCGAGACGAGTCCCAGGCCTGGGCGCTGCGCATGGGCGCCGATGCCGTCGTTGACCATCACGACCTCCCGGCGGCGGTCACGGAACTCGCGCCGCTGGGCGTCGAGTACGTCTTCTCCTCCTATACGCCGGGCAACGTTGAGGCCTTCGCGAAGGTGCTCAAGCCGTTCGGACACGTGGTGTCGATCGACGGCACGGACGAGTCCTTGCTGCCGCTGTTTGCGAAGTCCGCCAGCATGCACTGGGAGTACATGTTCACGCGCTCGCGCTACGGGACGTGGGACATCGCCGAGCAGTCGCGGATCCTGACCGCGGTGGCCGACCTCGTGGACCGCGGCGAGGTCGTCCCCACTGCGACCCGGTACATCGACGACTTCACCGCCGAGGGCATGCGCGAGGCGCACCGGCTCGTGGAGTCCCACTCGATGATCGGCAAGGTCGTGGTCCACCGCTGACAGCGCCGGGGCGGGCATCTCGAGTCCCACGTAGGGTGGGACGGGAAACGATCCTGCTCCCGGAAGGAGCCCGTATGCCCGGCGCCGCCCCTGACACCCACTCCGATTCGCTCGTCTTCTTTGGCGCGAGCGGAGATCTCGCGTTCAAGTCCATCTTCCCGTCGCTGTACCGCATGGTGAAGTCCGGCGACCTCGACGTCCCGGTCGTGGGCGTGGCGTTCTCCGAGTGGGGACTGGAGGACCTGAAGGAGCGCGCGCGGGAGTCGGTCGCCGCTTCCGGGGGCGGCATCGACGACGAGGAGGCGTTCGAGAGCTTGCTCGGCCTGCTGCGCTACGTCGACGGAGACTACAACGACCCGTCCACGTTCGAGCTCTTGCGAGACGAGCTCGCAGAGTGCGCGGCGCCCACCCATTACCTCGCGATCCCGCCGATGCTGTTCGGCACGGTGGTCAAGGGACTTGAGGCGGTGGGGCTGCACGAGAACGCTCGCGTGGTGGTGGAGAAGCCGTTCGGGCGCGACCTAGCAAGCGCCCAGGAGCTCGACGCGGTGATCAACGAGGTCTTCGACCAACGGGCGATCTTCCGCATCGACCACTTCCTGGGAAAGGAGGAGATCATGAACCTCCTCTACTTCCGGTTCGCCAACGCGATGTTCGAGCCGCTGTGGAACCGCACCCACATCGAGTCGATCCAGGTGACTCTCGCCGAGGACTTTGGCGTGAGCGGCCGCGGCGGGTTCTACGAGTCCGCCGGCGCGCTACGCGATGTCATCCAGAACCACCTCTTCCAGGTGGTCGCGCTGCTGACCATGGACGCGCCCGCACACCAGGGCTACGGCGCTGTCCAGGCCGCCAAGGTCAATGTATTCAAGGCGATGCGCCCACTCACCCGCCACGACTTTGTGCGCGGGCAGTTCCGCGGGTACCGCGACGAGCCGGACGTCGCGGCCGACTCCGACGTCGAGACCTACGCCGCCGTGAGGCTCCACATCGACTCCTGGCGGTGGGCGGGGGTGCCCATCTACATTCGCACCGGCAAGTGCCTGGCGGTCTCCGCCGGCGAGGTGGTCGTGAACTTCAGGCGACCGCCCCAGGCGCTGTTCCAGGACGCGCTCGACCCGGACCAGCACCCCAACCGGCTACGGTTCCGCCTGTCCCCCGTCAGCGAGATCGGACTCGGCGTGCGCGTCAAGCGTCCCGGCGAGGAGTTCGTGGGTCACGAGCGCGAACTGTTGCTACACACCGAGAGCCCGCTTGAGGTCGAGCCGTACGAGCGGCTACTCGCCGACGCGCT
>JBKBNW010000141.1:0-5329 GCA_046295115.1 Demequina sp. | reverse complement strand
GGCAGGAACGTGAACGCCAGGGTCGACCAGATGTTGGCCTGGGGAACCTCGGAGTCGTAGCCGCCCTCCGGGTTCGCGCCCTTGACGGTGTCGACGATCTCCTCGCCCTGCGCCTCGGTCCAGAAGAACTCGATCTGCTCGGGGTAGTCGGCCCAATCCTCGGGCGCATCCTCGGGCAGCGCCGTGGCCCAGTTGTCGACCAGGGTCAGCTGCACGCGCTGGTCGCCGTCGACGATCTTGACCTGCTCGACCAGCCGGGCGTCAAGGATCTCGATACCCGTCGACGTGTCAACGCGCTTGATTTGGGGCGCAAACAGCCCTGACACCACCCAGCCCACCAGCATGGCGAGTAGGAGGAGCGGAATGATGCGGCGCAACGTGAGTGCCTTCTTCATGGTGGTGTAGAGCCTACGCGAGTGCGCTGGAGCGAAATCAAGGTTTCGCTGAAGGCGAGGTCGGACCCCGACCCCGACCCGCTCCGCACCCCCTTCCCCTTCAACTACGAACCACTTTTCGCGCCGACACGCCGTCACAGCAGGTCTCGCCAGCCCGACACGCGGGACGCCGCCCCAAGAGTGGTTCGTAGTTCAGAGGTGAGAAGGTCGAAGCGCATCAGAGTTCCGATCACGTCCGCCACGATCTCCTCGGGCCTTTCGAGAGCATCGTGGAACATGTAGCGCAGGTGCAGATACCCCTGGGTGGTGGATGCGCGGTCGCGATCACCGTCGCGGGCACGCGCCTTCTCACCCGAGTGGTGAGCCTCCGAGTCGATCTCGACCACCACCTTGCCCTCGACAAGGAAGTCGACGCGCCCCACGCCACCGAGCTGATATTGCGGCACCACAGAGAGGCCCGCCTCCACCATCTCGACTCGCGCGCACGTCTCGGACAACGACTGCGAACGCCCATCAGCGTGACGGCGCAGCCAGTCGCGGCGCGCCGCAGTGCCCCCGGCCAGCTGGTCCAGGTCACGGCGCTGGATCAGGCCAACATTGAGCGCTGCGTCGATGATGGCCAGTTGCTCTCGCGGCCCCGTGCAGTGGTGCAGGTGGTCGAGGCGCTCGATCGGGTGCGGGTACATCGAAAGATCAGCGCGGTGGAGAACCACGTGCTGATCGGGGCGGCGGCGCACCAGGCCGAGCCCGCGCGAGTGTGGCACCTGCACATGAGTAATCGCCGGGCTGGGATAGACCGGCAGTCCCTCCTGTAAGGCGTAGGACAGGCAGGTGAGCGTGCCGCGGAAGATCGTGGCGAGCACATCGTCGCGAGAAACGCCGGGCAACGCGTAGCACCCGCGGTGGACTCGTCGGACCTCTCCACGGGCGACTGCCGAGGTGAGCGCCGGGTGCGTGACCCCAGTCTCGGCGAGCTGCTTCCACCGCGCGACTCCACCCAGACGGCGAAGCGCGACGGCCGGGTGCATGCCGTCACTGTGGCGGCGCGATGCACGGGCTTCCAGTGCGAGGTCCCAGTGCTGTGGGTTGCCCGCAGGCGCCGTGCCCTGTGGACGGTCGAAAGAGGGCCGACCCGAGCATCGGCCGGTGTCCCACCCTTAACTACGAACCACTTGAGGTGGCGACACCCCGTGAGATCGCATAGAAACGCGCGAAACACGGCGCGGCGCGCGGAAAAGTGGTTCGGAGTTAAAGGTGGAGGCGCCGATGCGGGGGTGGGGACGGCGGGGCCGGGCGGGGCGCGGGCGGGGGCTACTCCCCGTAGACCGCCGGGTTCAGGATCGCCACGAACGGCAGCGTGCGGTAGGACTCGGCGTAGTCCAGCCCATAGCCGACCACGAACTCGTTGGGGATCTCGAAGCCCAGGTACTTCACGGGCACCTCGACCTGCTGGGCGTCGGGCTTGCTCAGTAGCGTCATCACCTCGACCGAGGCAGCGCCGCGCGAGCGCAGGTTCCCCAGCAGCCAGTGCAGCGTGATGCCGGAGTCGATGATGTCCTCGACGATCAGCACGTGCCGCCCGGTGAGGTCAGCGTCCAGGTCCTTGAGGATGCGCACCACGCCGGACGAGCGCGTGCCCGAGCCGTAGGACGACACCGCCATCCAGTCCATCTGCACCGTGGGGGGCAGGCGGCGCGCGAGGTCCGCCATCACCATCACCGCGCCCTTGAGCACGCCCACGAGCAGCAGGTCCTTGCCCTCGTAGTCGGCCCGGATCTGCGCCGCGAGCGAGTCGAGCTTGCGGGAGATGTCGTTCTCGCTGACGATCACCTTGGTGAAGTCGTCCATGTCGTACTGGGGTTCCACGGCTTCTCCTCGAATTCGCGCCGGGCGGGGGGCGTCCTAGGCGGATGTGGTGCGGGGACTGGGGGGACTGGGACGGGCGATCACCAGCCTGCCATACTCGCGGCGCGCCTCGAAGCCGCCGGGGAGCGCAACCCCGCCCTGGCCGCGGTACCCGGTGACCAGCGAGTCGATCGCCCCCACGTGGGCGGCAGTCAGCGGCCCGGCGCCGCGCTTCTCGGCGAGCATCTTGATCATGCGCGAGCGGATCGCGTCCGGCAGCGCCGCGAGCATGTCGCACGGCCACTCTTCGCCGGCGCCCGCCCGCCCGCCAACACCGCCAACACCGCCAACACCGGCCGATGCGCCCGCACCTGCGGCGAACCCCGCACCCCCCGCGCTCATCGCGGACCGCGCCTGGCGGTCGAGCTCGTCGGCATCGGCCTGCAGCAACGCCGCGGATCGCGCCAGCCCCGACACCACCCCCGGGCCCAGCACGTCCACGAGCGCGGGCATCACCTTGGCGCGCACGGCGGAACGCTTGGGCCCGTCCGAGACATAGTTCGAGGGGTCGTGCCACGGGTCGAGCCCCAGCGCCTGACACGCGGCCACCGTGTCCTTACGGCGCAACGACAGCAGCGGCCGGATGATCCGCCCCCGCCGCGCCGGGATGCCCGACAGCGCCCGCGCCCCGGACCCGCGTGCCAGCGCGAGCAGCACGGTCTCCGCCTGATCGTCCATGGTGTGGCCCGTCAGCAGCACCGGCGACAGCCCGCCCTCGGCGTCCATGCGGTGGTTGAGCGCGGCGTAGCGGGCGTTGCGCGCGGCGGATTCGAGCCCGCCCTCGCGGCCCACCTTCACGCGCTCGATGAAGACGTGATGGATGCCGGCCTTGCGCACCTCGGCGGCGGCGCGCTGCGCCACCGCGGCAGAGTCCGCCTGTAAGCCGTGATCCACGATGATCGCGCCGGTGAGGTAGCCCTCTTTGCGGCCCACGAAGGCGGTGGCCGCCGCGAGCGCCAGCGAGTCCGGCCCTCCCGAGCACGCGACCCACACGCGGGTGCCGACCTCGGCCTCGTCGAGCGCGGCGCGCACGGCGGTGCGGACGGCGGCGACGGAAGGGTGGGGCCCGGTCATCCGCACCCTGTCAATGCGGCCGATGCGCGGGTCGGCCGCGCGTGCCACGCGCCTGCCGCGCGTCCCGGCACTTCGCTACGGATCACAGCCACAGTCTGCCAAAGCGTTGACCATCTCGTCGAAGGCGTCGCGCGGCGCCTGCGGCCCGTACGGCATGCCGTCGGCGAGGATCGAGAACGCGAGCAACCGACCGTCCGCCGTCTGCACGGTGCCGGCCAGCGCGGTCACCCCGGTGAGCGACCCCGTCTTGGCGCGCAGCAGCCCGGCGGCGGGCTCCTCTGCGTAGCGCGCCCTCACCGTGCCCTCGAGCCCGCCCACGGGCAGCCAGTCCAACAGTTCCGCGGTGGGCTCTGCCGCGAGCGCGGCGGTGATCGCGCCGGTGAGGTGCTCGGGCGACACGCGGTTGCGCTCCGAGAACCCGGCGCCGTCGTACAGCACCAGGCCGTCCACGGGCGCGCCGATCGACGCGAGCCCGGCGATGGTCGATTCGGCCGCCCCTGCGGGCGTGGTGGGCCGGCCGGTCTCGAGCGCGTGAACGCGGGCCACCACCTCGGCGACGGTGTTGTCCGAGTCGCGCAGCAGCAGGTGCGCCACCTCGCTGAGCGGGGCGCTCTGGACCGAGGCGACGCCCGATGCTGCGGCAGGGCTCGGCGCGCGCTCCACCCCCTCGGCGACCGTGGCTCCGAGTTCGGTCATGGCGGCCGCGAGGTTCCTGCCGGCCGCGATCGAGGGGTCGGAGAAGCGCTGCGCGTAGTGGTCGTCGGTGGTGCGCGCCACGTCGACGGCCAGCCCTGTCGCGCCCACGACGTACCCGTTGTCGAGCGCATACTGCGGCCAGTCCGGGTTCACGGCCGGCCCCGCGAAGGCCGTGTCGTCGACCGCGACGGTGACGTCGCCGCCGGCGAGCGCATCGGGCGCCGCTACCGCGACCGCGCTGGCGAGGTCCGCGATCCCCGCGTACCCGTTGGCGTCCGTGCCGGTGCCGCCGTGCCCCTCGCCCGCGGCGAGCATCATGTCGCCGCCGGCCACGAGGGTCAGCACCCGGGAGGCCGGCTCCCACGTCACGATGGTGGTCATCTGATAGTCGGGGCCGAGGTCCGCGATCGCGCCCACCGCGGTGAGCAGTTTGGTGGAAGAGGCGGGCACCTGGACGTCGTCGGCGTCGAGGTCCGCGAGCACGTCCCCGGTCACCACGTCGATCACCGAGACATTCGTCGACGTGCCCGTGCGCGGATCCGCGCGGACTGCCTCCGCGAGCGCCTGGACGTAGTCCGCGGACGGAACGGGCGCATCGGCCGATATCGGGGACACGGCCGATGCGGGCGCCGGCACCGCGCTCACCGGTGCGTGGGTGAGGAAGGGTGCGGGGGCGACGGGGACGGGCGCGGCGGTGATCCAGCCAGGGACGATGTCGTACGCGTCGGCCACCACATAGGCGCCCGCGCCGACGACCACCACTGCGGGGACGAGAATCCCCGCTATTACCACTCTGCGCACGCGACACCTCCGGACTTAGGCCACACTAGTACCCATTAACAGACTCCCCGATGCGAGGTAGACCATGGAATTCGACGTGACCATCGAGATCCCCAAGGGATCCCGGAACAAGTACGAGGTGGACCACGAGACTGGCCGCATCAAGCTGGACCGGATGCTGTTCACCTCGACTCGGTACCCCGACGACTACGGGTTCATCGACGGCACGCTCGGCCAGGACGGCGACCCGCTCGACGCGCTGGTGCTGCTCGAGGAGGCGACGTTCCCCGGGTGCCAGATCCGCTGCCGCGCGCTCGGCATGTTCCGCATGAGCGACGAGGCCGGCGTGGACGACAAGGTGCTGTGCGTGCCGGTGGGCGACCAGCGCGCCGCGTGGCGCCAGGAGCTCACGGACGTCTCTGACTTCCACCGCCTCGAGGTCCAGCACTTCTTCGAGGTCTATAAGGACCTCGAGCCCG
>JBKBNW010000140.1:0-5404 GCA_046295115.1 Demequina sp. | reverse complement strand
CGAGTATAGGAACGCAGCGCTCACGCGTCAGCACCTCGTTGACGAGATCGCATCATGGCACGTCAGGGGTGCTGATGAGATCGTTTACCAGGCCCTCGAGGAGATCCTTGTAGCGACGGAGTCTGAGTCGCCGTTGGAAGGGGCCGGACCTGGACTGCAGGGGCACGTCGTTCGTGTCACCAAAGCGTTGCTGGGTCACGGGACTGCCGGCGACGCCGCTCGGTAGCGACCTTTGAAGGTGACATCGTGGCTCCTAAGGGAGCGCCAGTGTGTCCGCGTATGGACCAAGATGATGAGCTTCGCCGTAAGTCATAGTTCTGGGTCCAGATACTCGACTTAGGAGTACTGCCCCGCCAGCTCCAGCACGGTCGCCTCGAACGCGTCTAACGCGACCTCAACATCGTCAGCTCGCACGGACTCGTCGCGGTGGTGGGAGACGCCGTCCTTGCATCGGATAAACAGCATCGCGTAGTCGCACAGGTCAGCGATTGCCATGGCGTCGTGACCCGCCTTGGACAGCAGGCGCATGGGCGCTTGGTCGCCTGTCGCGCGAATGCCCGCCTCGACCGCGAGCGCCAACCGCTCCCCCACCTGGGTGGCGCGGGCCGCGTGCATCTCGGATACCTGGAAGGCCAGGTTGCGGGCAGCGGCGGCCTTGCGCGCGGTCTCCTCGATCTCCCGCCACACGTTGTCGCGCAGCTCGTCCGTCTCGGCACGCAAGTCGAGCGAGAACTCCACGCGCCCCGGGATCACGTTCATCGCTCCCGGGAAGGCGCGCAGCTTGCCCACCGTGCCCACGGCGCCGGCGTCCCGCGCCAACACCTCGACGGCAGTCACCACCTCCGATGCACCTAGCAGGGCGTCACGCCGGCGCCCGTACGGCATGCCGCCAGCGTGGCCCGCCTCGCCAATCATCTCCAGCTCGAATCGCCGCGCGCCCATGATGCCGCGCACCACCCCCAGCGGACGGTCGGCGTCCTGCAGCAACGGCCCCTGCTCGATGTGAGCCTCGAGGTACCCGATCACCCGCGACGGGTCGAGCGCCGCGTCGCCCACGCGGGAGGGGTCAAGACCGAAGGCGCGGAACGCGTCCCGCAACGTCACGCCGTGCGAGTCCTGTAGCCCCCACCATGCATCGTCCCAGGTGCCCGCCACGGCGCACGAGCCCAGCAGGGTCCGCCCGAACCGCGTGCCCTCCTCGTCCGCGAAGCCCAGCACCTCGATGCCGAACGGCAAGGACACGCCCTGCGCCTGCAGCCGCCCCACGACGGCGATCGCCATGAGCGTCCCCAGCACGCCGTCGTAGCGACCCGCCCCCGGCACCGTGTCCAGGTGAGAGCCAAGCAGTAGCACTGGAGACCCGGCCGTAGGCCCCGCCACGCTGCCCCGTTGATTGCCCGCAGCGTCCTGCCAGGCGGTGAGGCCCGCATCGGCCATCCACTCGCCCACCGTCCAGTTGGCGCGCGCGTGCTCGGGCGTCAGGTAGCTGCGCTCGATCCCATCCACGGCGGCCGAGATCCCGGCGAGCACGTCGCAGCGCGCCAGCAGCTCAGCCGCGTCGAATCGGCTCACACGGACGCCCCGTACACCTCGTAGGCGGCGTCGACGCCGGCCCCCGCGGGCGCCCGATGCCCGGCCCGCCTGAGCACCGCCTCGAGCGCCGCGAGCGTGGTGAGCACCGCGTCGGTCCGCGCGTTCACACCCATAGTGCCGATCCGCCAGACACGTCCGTGGAGAGGCCCAAAGGAGGTCCCGATCTCGATCCCAAAGTCCTCGAGCATCGCGCCTCGCACGGCGTCGCCGTTCACCCCGGACGGAATCTCGACGCCCACCACATTGGACATCTTGTAGGCGAGTGCCCCAAACGGCTCGAGCCCCAGCGCGGTCGTCCCGGCCAGCATCGCGCGGCCATGCAGCTGGTGCCGGGCCCAGGACACCGCCAGCCCCTCCTGCAGCAGGATCCGCGCGCACTCCCGAGCACCGAACAGCATGGTGGTCGCCTCGGTGTGGTGGTTGAGGCGGCGCTCTGACCAGTAATCGAAGATCTGCGCCATGTCCAAATAGTTTGAGCGGATGGGGTGCGCGGATACCGGGTCGCCCTCGTCGCGGATGCCCTCCTCGATGGACTTGCGCGACTCGATCACCGCGGCGGCACGCTCAGAGAACGTCACGGGCGCGGATCCCGACGGCCCGCCCAGGCACTTCTGCAGGCCGGCGGTAGCGACGTCGACGCCCCACTCGTCGGTGCGGAACTCGTTGCCGCCCAGCGTCGCGGTGCAGTCGACGTACAGCAGCGTCCCGTGCCGCTCGCACAGGTCGCCGAGGCCCTCGAGCGGCTGGGCGACGGTGGTGGAGGTGTCGCCATGGACGATCGCGAGGACCTTGGGGCTCACATCGGACAGCGCGGCCTCGAGCGCCTCTTCGGTGAACACCTGGCCCCACTCGGCCTCGATGGTGTGGACCTCCGCGCCGGCGCGACGGCAGATCTCCGCGAGCAGGTGACCGAACCGCCCGAAGATCGGCACCAGCACCCGGTCCCCCGGCTCGAGCAGCGACACGAGCGCCGCCTCGATGCCCGCGCGCGCGGTGCCGTCCACCAGCATCGTGTGACGGTTGTCGGTCACGAAGACCTGCCGGTAGAGGTCCTGAACCTCATTCATCGTGTCCGTCATCCATGGGTCGTACTGGCCCACCAACTGCGCCGACATGGCGCGCAGCACGCGAGAGTCGGCGTTGATGGGGCCGGGGCCCATGAGCAAACGCGGCGGCGGGTTGATCGATCCAGGTATGGTCACCGGTCCATCATGCCGCGCATGAGTTAACTGCGGGTTTCGTGCGTGCGGCCGATGCGCGGGCGGGGTTGCGCTTGAGCCTCACATCGCACCTCACACACCCCCGCTCGATTCAACGCAGTGCGGCGACCCACCCCAGAGCGATGTCGATCAGCGCCAGATCGCTGCCGCGCGGGCCCACCACACTCAGTCCCACCGGACCGCCGTCAAGTTCGAGTAGCGGCACCGACAGTGCCGGGCGGCCGGTGATGCCGGCGACCGCGGTGATGCCCAAGGTTGCCTCGCGGATCTCTTGCAGGCGATCGGGGGACGCGTCGAGGGGCGGTGCGACCGAACTCGTGGAGGGCAGCAGCAGGATGTCATCGCCGAGCGCGGCATCCATCTGCTCCTGCGCGGCTCGTTTGGCGTCGAGCGCCTGCGCCTCTTGGTCGGCGGTGACGGACGAGGCCCACGCAAAGCGCTCCGCGACATCGGGCGCGAGGGCACCCGGGTGTGCCTGGACCCACTCCCCCCACGACCGCCAGGCCTCGGCAGACTGGGTGTAGCGGAAGATGCGGAACAACTCGGCCGGCGCGGGTACGTTCACCGGCTCCAGCGACGCGAACACTCCGTGAGCCGCGAGGGCGTCGATCACGTCCCCGAGCCCGTGGCGCACGTCAGGGTCGGCGGCCTCGAACAGCGCGGCCGAGACCACGGCCACATCACGGGCCACCTCGCGTTGGTTCGTGCCGTGAAGACTCGCGGCGGCCGCGGCGCGCAACGTCGCGCCGTCGCGAGCGAGCCACCCAGGGGTGTCGTAGGCGGGGGCCAACGGCAGCGCTCCGCGCACCGAGACCGCGCCGTGGGTGGGCCGTAGACCCCACAATCCCTGGTAGGACGCCGGAACCCGGATGGACCCCGCCGTGTCCGTACCCAGTCCCAGGTCTGCGTGCCCGCTCGCCACGGCGGTTGCCGGGCCAGACGACGAGCCACCAGGGATCGCGCCCGGCGCCGCCACATTCGGCGGCGACCCGTAGGCACCGTTCTTGCCCGCAATCGAGTACGCGAACTGGTCCGTCTGCGCGACGCCCAGGACGGCGGCGCCAGCGTCGATGAGGGCGGCGAGCGCATCGGCCGCGCGCTCCTCGACGCTGGCCTCGGCGAGGTACGCGGGCACACCCGCGCCGATGCGCTGGCCGGGTACCGCGAACACGTCCTTGACCGCGACGGTTGCGCCGGCGAGGGGGCCGTCAGAAGTGGCGGGCACCAGCGGCGAGCCGAGCACGCGCCACACGCGCGCGTCCATCGCGGGTGCGGGCGCGCTCACGTGGGCGGCGGCGATCACCCAACCGCCGGGCGTCGCACTCTCGTCGCCGGTGCGCTCCCACAGTTGGGTGACGAGGCCACGCCCACCCGTGTCCGGGGTGTTGACGGCGGTCACGTAAGCGTGGGTTCCGGTGATGGGGCGCACCTGGATCTCCGTCACCGTTCGCGCGGGCGCTCCCCCGCGACCGGAACGGAACCCGTCGATGCGCCGACGGCCCACGAGCAGCCCGGTCGCGTCGCCGCGCATCACGTCCGGCCCGGTGGCGAAGAAGGCGCCCAAGCGCTCGACATCGTCCGCCATGAGCGCGGCCTCATACGCCCAGAAGGCGTCCATCAGCTGCGGCGGCGGCTCCACGCCCTCGGGCAGTTGCAAGAACGCCTGCAGGTCGCGCGCTGCGTCCTGCGCCGGGTGTTCGTTCGGTTCACTCACCGGGGACCGCCTCGAAGTCGCTGGTACGGATCATCGCGTGTACTCCTTGGACCAGGTCCACCACCTGGGAGATGCGGAAGTCGGTCGCGGCGCTGAGGTACGCGTACGCCAGGTGCGCCTCCATGCCGTACCGCGCGGTGAGAATCGCGACGGCCTGCCGCACGCACGCCCGCATCGCCTGGTCGAGGTCGGCGTCGAGCCCGGTGGGGATCAGATAGTCAGTCGACTCACCGAGAGGGCTTGCGAGCGCACCGAAGCTCCGCAGCGCCTCCCTCTCTGGGACCACATCGAATCGCACCGTGGCGCGCAGCGAGGCCTCCAGCGCGGTCAGCGCGACCTCGCCGTCGCCCTGGGCGAAGTGCGGGTCACCCAAGTAGGCCAGCGCATCGGGCACCTGGACCGGGAGGTAGAGCCGGGTCCCCGCCACCAGCTCCTTGATGTCGAGGTTGCCGCCGTGCGCGCCAGGCGGCACCGAGTGTGCGCGCCCGGCGGTATCGGTGGCCACCCCCATGATCCCCATGAACGGTGCGAGCGGGAAGCCCGTCGTGGCCCGCCCGCCGTCCCGGCCTGGGAGCCACCCGCGCCACGTGCCGGAGGTGTCCTTCGCGATGCGGGTGAACACGCTGACGTTGTCCGGGCCGGCGGGCATCTCCCCTGGCAGGGCCCCGCGACCGTGGCGGGATGAGATCACCCCGTATGGCACGCGTGGCGTGAAATCAAGGATGTCGATCACGAGCAGGTCGCCGGGCTTGGCGCCCCGCACGGCGATGGGGCCGGTCACCACGTGCGGGCCATCCTCGGCTGCCCGGCCTCGCGAGGCGGCGAACTCGGAGGCCTCGGTCAGGACCGCATCTGCGTCCACACCGTGGCGCGCGAA
>JBKBNW010000139.1:0-5443 GCA_046295115.1 Demequina sp. | reverse complement strand
GCGATCGCGTCGATGGGCGTCATCCCAGTCGTGAGCGCCGAACCCCAGATACAACCGGTGACCGTCCTCGGCACCCCGGTGCTCCTGCGCGCGACCCCCACGCGCTTCACCTGGACCACCTCTGACGGCGCGGAGCACACGACCACTGACGCAAGCGCCGGCTTCGCCTCCGGTGCCGAGCCGATCACGTTCGACCGCAGCGAGTACCGCGCCCGGCTGACGCTCACCACTACCTGGACCGGCCACTACAGCCTCAACGGCGGCACCACGTGGGCGGAGGCCCCCGGCACCGCGACCACCACCTCGGACTCGACCTCGATCCACGTCTTCAATCCCCGCACCCAGCTTGTGGACTGCGACACCCGCGGCGATTGCGGCAAGGGTGCCGGCCCCGGCCGCCCCGCGCCCACCCTCACGGACCCCGACGGCGACGGCATCGACAACCACCTGATTCCCGACAGTGCCATCGACGCCTACCTCGAGACGCGTGCCGCCGGCCGCCCCTGGAACTAGCGCGATCACCGCTCGGCCGCCGAATGGCAACAATCCGGTTACAGTTCGCGCGTGGAGCACTGCTAAGGCCATCGCCGCTGGCAAACATTGAGACGATGGCGTGAGTTCGAGGCGCACCAAAGCGCCCAGGACTGCGGAGGTCGCGTCAGCGTGGATGCGGCCTCCGTACCTAGTCCTCACCCTCGACATCGCCCGGACCCCCGCCCGCGCATCGCGGCCGCATCGGCGTTAACCTGAACCCCGAGGGCGACCCGTCTCGCCCGACCTTCGATGCGACGCTCGCGCCGCCGCAGACCGGCTCGCCGGTGGAGGCAAAGGGGACCACCGAGTGCTCGACGCGGACGGACTGCCGTGTCACCTGCGCGGCCCGGCCGGCGCGAGCGCCCGGGAACGCGCTAGACCCACGGGAGTTCCCATGACCACTCAAGAGTCCTTCAAGAAGCGCATACGCTCACGCATGACGGCCACCGGCGAGAAGTACTCCGCCGCACGCCGCGCCCTCCTTCCCCCACCCCGCAGCGCCGATGCGCCCGCCGGCTGGGTCTCGGAGCCCGACTCCACCGATGAGCAGGTCCGCAAGGCCACCGGCCGCGTCTGGGACGAGTGGGTGGCGCTAATCGACGCCGGGCTCGGCCGCGACGCCACCCACACCGAGATCGCCGCGTGGCTCAACGCGAACTCGGACATGGGCGGCTGGTGGGCCCAAGGGGTGACGGTGGGCTACGAGCGCATCACCGGCAAACGCCTGCCCGGCCAAATGCCCGACGGGACCTTCACCATCTCCCGCTCGCGCACCCTCCCCACACCGCCCGATGCGCTCAAGGCCTTAGTAGAGGACGACGCGTCGCGCGCGGCGATGCTCCCCGACCTGGTCGCCACCCGCACGTCCAAGCCCGACGTCAAGTCGCCGCGCTACGCGCTCGCCGACGGCGCGGACGGCGCGAACCTGGGCTCAGCGCTGTTCAACTTCGACCCGGTCCCCGCCGGCACGCGGCTGACCGTCTCCCACGAGAAGATCGCAACCTCCGCCGCAACCGAGCCGTGGAAGGAGTTCTGGGCTCAGTGGCTTACCGCCCTCGCGAGCGCGGACCCTCCCGCATAGCGGTGAGGACGCGCAGTCGTTACGCCTCGGGAACGTCCGGAGCCTCGACGGCCTCGCGCCTCAAGCGCAGGTACTCGACGAAGATGCGCAGCGCCGCGCCCGCGATGATCCACAGGCCCAGGATGATCATGGCCGACGGCACGGGCACGTCGAAGACGACCACGAGCAGCACCGCCACGAGCGCGCCCGTCCCGGCCGAGGTCAGGCTCCACTTGGTTTGCTTGGTCATGAACCCACCGTAGGGGACAGTTCGACCCTCACATCCGCCCTGTGCGCGGAGGCCGCGATCAGCTCGGCGTTGCGCTGGTCGCTGCCCGTGGCGTGCGCGCGGGCGGCCTCCGGGGTCCGGCCAAATGCCTCGTGGCGCGCAATCAGGCGGTCGAGCCGCACCTGATCGTCGACCTCGATGTACCAGGACTCGGTGAGCAGGCCCGAGACCTCCACCCACGGCGCGGTGTCGAGCAACAGGTAGTTGCCCTCCACGATCACGAGCGGCACGGCGCGCGCCACGGGGATCGCCCCCGCAATAGGGTCCTCGATGTCGCGGCGGAACTCGGGCGCGTAGACCACGTCGTGGTCGCGTGCGACGATGCGCCGCAACAGCGCCACAAAGCCCGCCGCGTCGAAGGTGTCGGGCGCGCCCTTGCGCTCGACAATCCCCAGCCTCTCGAGCTCCGCGTGTGCCAAGTGAAAGCCGTCCATCGGGACCACCACCGCGGTGGCCGCCCCCAACCGGGCCGCGAGCGCCAAGGCGAGCGATGACTTGCCCGCCCCCGGCGCGCCCGCGATGCCGATGACTACCCGGCCGTCGCCCGCATCGGCCGCGAGCGCTCGAGCGCGCGCGACCAAGGACTCGAGCGTCGTCACGTGCCCTCGTGGGGCGGGTCGTCGACTGGGTCGGCCGCCGCGGGGAACAGCTGGTCCGCGACCGCGCCGATCACCGGCCACGCGCCCTCGGAGGTGTTACCGAACACCGTCGCGGTCACGCGGGTGTCAGGGTCGAACGTCGAGCGGAACGACACCCCGGCGTCGTAGCCTTCGATGATCCACTGCGGCCCCGTCGCATGCCGCCAGAACCCCATGCCGTACCGCATGCCCTCATCGGGCACGTCGTGGCGGGCGCGAGTCATCTCCGCGGCGAAGTCCAGGCTGACAATGCGCCCGTCGGCGAAGGCGCGCCAGAACCGGTCGAGGTCCGCCGCACTGGTCACGGCCCCGCCGTCTCCCCCGCCGCGCACCGGCAAATGCAGCACGTTGGTCCAGTCCCCCGCCGCCTCCAGGTACCCGAGTGCGACGTCTCCCGGCAGCCGGTCGGAGCGCTCGAACGCCGTCTCGGTCAGCCCGGCGCGCGCGAACACCTCGCGCTCGACCACCTCCTGGAAGGGTTGGCCTGCCGCGCGTTCAATCACCAGCGCCGCGACCATGAAGCCGCCGTTGTTGTAGCGGAAGGTCTCCCCGGGAGCCTCGCGCTGCTCGTGCCCGTCGAGCACGGGCACAAAGTCCTCGGCGGTCACCAGCGTGTGGACCGGGCGCGTCAGCACGTAATCCGAGATCTCGCCGTCGCCGCCCTCGTCCAGGTAGTCGCCAATGCCGGAGGTGTGCGTCAGCAGCTCCTCAAGGGTCACGCGCTCGTCGACCAGCGGCAGGTCGTCGCCGAGCCACCGCCGCACCGGGCCCTCGAGCGACAGCGCTCCCGATTCGACCAGGCGCACGGCCGCGAGCGCGGTGAACGCCTTCGAGCCGCTCGCGATGCCAAACCGCGTCTGCGACGTGACCGGCACCTGGTGCGCACGGTGCGCGAACCCATAGGCGCGCGCCATGAGCTGCTCGCCGTCCCGATGGATCGTTACCAGCCCACTGAAGGAATCCTCGCGCGACGCCGCGTCGATCGCCTCGGCCAACTGCGCTTCATTGATTTCCATGATCCAGACGCTACCCCTCGCCCCGCGCCCGCGCCGCCCTCGCCGTCCCGCCAGACTCAGCCCCGCCCCGCGCATCGGCAATACCCTGAGACCGTGCCCACCCATGCATCGGCCGCACTGCCCGGCGTGACGGACATCCCCCGCGAGCAACGGCTCATCCTGTGGATCGCCATCATGGCGAGTTTTGTCACCTTCCTGGACAGCACCGTGGTGAACGTGGCGCTGCCCGCGATCGTGGAGGAACTCGGCGGCGGCATCACCACGCAGCAATGGACCGTGGACGCGTACCTCATCACGCTGGGCGCGTTCATCCTGGTCGCGGGCTCGGTATCCGACACCTACGGCCGCATCCGCGTGATCCGGTGGGGTCTGATCACGTTCGGCGTGACCTCGGTGCTCATCGCGCTCGCCCCCACCGCGACCATCCTCATCGTCGCGCGCCTGCTGCAAGGCGTCGCCGGCGCGATGCTGGTGCCGAGCTCGCTCGCCCTCATCACGTCGAACTTCCGCGGCGCGGCGCAGGCGAAGGCCATCGGCACGTGGACGGGCGCGACCGCGGGCGCGATGATCGCGGGCCCCGTCATCGGCGGACTGTTCGTGGACCTCGCCTCCTGGCGCCTGGTGTTCCTCATCAACGTCCTTCCCATTGGCGCGTGCCTATGGCTGCTCACGCGCCTTCAACAACGCGACGTCCGTGCGCCCGATGCGCGCATTGACTACCTAGGCGCGTTCCTGTGTGTCACGGGGCTGGGAGGCATCGTGTTCGCGCTCATCGAGGAGCCGAACGTGGGGCTCGGCGACCCACTGGTGTGGGTGCCGGGGGCGATCGGGGCACTCGCCTTCGCGGGCTTTGTCTGGCGCCAGGCCACTGCGAGGCGGCCGATGCTCCCCCTGAGCCTGTTCCGCGTGCGCAACTTCGCATGGGGCAACCTCGCCAGCTGGATGATCTACGGCGCGCTGTCCCTGAGCGGCTTCGTGATCGTGGTCTACCTGCAGGAACAGGCGGGGCTGTCCGCCACCCTGGCCGGCCTCGCGTCCCTGCCGATCACGCTCATCATGATTGCCCTGTCCTCTCGCGCGGGCGCGTGGGCGGGGAGGTTCGGGCCGCGCCTGTTCATGACCGTGGGGCCATTCGCGATGGCCGCCGGGTCGCTGATGACGCTCGCTGTCGACCACGACTTCAACTATTGGTGGCAACTGCTGCCCGGCATGGTCGTGTTCGGGCTGGGGCTCACGCTGACGGTGTCGCCACTCACCGCCGCAATCCTGGGCGCGATCGAGCCCTCGCGCGCAGGCATCGCCTCCGCGACCAACAACGCCGTCTCGCGCATCGCGGGGCTCATCGCCATTGCGGCCGTGGGCGCCATCGTGGGCGGCGCGCTCGACCTGGACGGCTTCCACCGCGCGATGTCGGTCACCGCTTTCGCGATGGCGCTGGGCGGGGCGATCTCGTGGGCAGGAATCCGCAACCCGGCCGCGCCTGATGGGGCCGACGAGCCCGCTCACTGACAGACTGAGCCCATGGATATCGCGTTCCTGCCAGGCATTGCATCCGGCGGCCCTGAGGCCTGGCGACACCTGGTGCGCTACCTCGCCAGCGCGGTCCCGGGGTTCGACCAGTCGCGAGCGCGCTTTCACGACTTCCGCGAGCCCAACGGTGGTTTTGCGGATCACGCGGAATGGGCGGTGGAGGGCGCGACCGGCTCCCGTCCCGTGCACGTGATCGCCCACAGCTTTGGCGGCAACGGCGCCCTGCTCGCGGCGCAGCACTACCCGGAGCGGGTCGCGAGCCTCACCCTGTTCGAGCCCGCGGCGCTCGCGCTCACCCGCGACTCTGCGGCCACGGAGGCGCACATCGCGCAGGTGGGGCCCATCTTCGCGCGCCGCGTCGACCTCGACTGCACCG
>JBKBNW010000138.1:0-5446 GCA_046295115.1 Demequina sp. | reverse complement strand
CTCGAGGGATTCGCTGACGTCGACCGCGCCGGCCCCGTCCACCGAGGCGTTGTCCGCCAGCGTCGAGCCGCTGATCGCCACGTCACCGATGCACCACACCGCGCCGCCCGAGGCGCCTGCGATGTTGCCCTCAAGCGTGCTGTCGGTGATGGTGAGCGATGAACGGGGCACGTCGACCCCCTCCGAGTAGGCGATCGCGCCGCCGAGCCCGTCGCTCGAGTTCCCGGTCAGGGTGCTGTTGGTGATGGTGACCTCGCCGTCGACGGCGAGTGCGCCACCTTCAATGTACGCATCGTCGTCGTCGGTCAGGGGGGTGGACACGTTGTCCGCGAAGAGGGAGTCAGAGATGTGGGCGGTGGCGCCGAACGCCGCGATGGCGCCGCCGGTCTCCGCGACGTTGTCTGTGAAGACAGAGTCGGACACCACGGTGCTGCCGAAGGAGAACACTGCCGCCCCCGAAACCGCCTCGTTGCCCACGAAGGCCGAGCCGGTGATGGTGACAACGGGCTCACCGGTCGCAGCCGCGCCCCCCGCGGGCGCCGGCCAGAAGAAGAACCCGTGAGTGCTCACGGCGGCCCCGAGCGCGCCGGAGTTCCCCTCGAAGTAGGAGTCGGTGACGGACACGTCGCCCATGGAGGCGACCGCGGCGCCGTAGTGCGGCGCGGTGCCTGGACGTTCCGGCGCGACGAACGCCCCGTTGTCCACGACCGCGACGTCTGACAGGTGGAGCGCCCGGTAGGTGGCGTTCACGATCACGCCGGCGCTGGAGAAGTCTGTGACCGTGACGTTGCGCACAGTCACGTCCGCGTTGCCCGCGGCCATGGGCGTCGGCCCCTGGTCGGGCGCGGTGACGGTCAGCAGGGTGCCGGCTCCGCGCGCGACGCCGGTGGTGGCCTGACCGGGCCCGGTGATGGTGACGTCGTCATGGGCGCCCTCAATGGTGAGCGGCTGGCTGCCCCAGTAGGTGTTGTCGGCCGTGCTCGGCACCGCGAAGCTGCCGGTGAGGGTGATCACCTGGGCGCCCTCGGTCGCCTCTGAGGCACACGCCAGCTCGGTCGCGTAGTCGGCAGCATCGGCCGCTTGGCCGTCGCAATCGAGTGCGGCCGATGCGGGGGCGACGGCGAGCGCTGCGGCAAGCAGACCCAGTCCTGTCGCGGAGAGCACCTTGGCGGCGCGGTTGGATGTGGGGAAACGGGTCTGCGACATGGGCCCTCACCTCAGATGATGTGTCGTACCTCGTACGGCGGGAACGCTACCAGAATGGGGGCCGCAAGAGGAGGGTCTGGCGGGGCGCGTCACACGGGCCGGACGAACTGAGATGGGAGCGCGCCCGCGAACGGTCGCAGGGGTCGCGGCGCTCAGTTGACCCGGCCGGTCGGTGCGGCGGCGCCGCGCGGACCCCACCGGGGCCTGCGCGCGGGCGTTCGCACACGGGGAGTTGACAGGCTCGACACACGCGCCGGTTAGGCTGAGTCCAACCGAACCACAGCGCGCGGGACTCGCGCGCCCATCGCGATAGCAAGGACGCATATGGACCTGTACGAGTATCAGGCGCGCGACATGTTCGAGAAGCACGGTGTGCCCGTGCTGCCCGGCATCGTCGCCGAAACCCCCGCGGAGGCCAGGGCCGCCGCCGAGAAGCTGGGCGGCGGCACCGTCGTCGTCAAGGCCCAGGTGAAGACCGGAGGCCGCGGCAAGGCGGGCGGGGTCAAGCTCGCCCACTCACCCGCTGAGGCCGAGGCCGCCGCAGAGGCGATCCTGGGGCTGGACATCAAGGGACACACCGTCCACCGCGTGATGATCGCCGCGGGGGCGAAAATTGCGGAGGAGTTCTACTTCTCCGTGCTGCTCGACCGCGCCGAGCGCCGCTACCTCGCGATGTGCTCCGTCGAGGGCGGCATGGAGATCGAGGAGCTTGCCGTGGAGCGCCCCGAGGCCCTGGCGCGCGTCGCCGTCGACCCGTTGGTGGGCATCGACGCCGCGAAGGCGCAAGAGATTGTCGACGTCGCGGGCTTCCCCGAGAACCTGAAGGAGCCCGTCGCATCCGCCATCCAGAAGCTGTGGACCGTGTACGCGGAGGAGGATGCGACGCTGGTCGAGGTCAACCCGCTGGTGCTCACCGAGGACGGCGAGATCGTCGCGCTCGACGGCAAGGTGACGCTTGACGAGAACGCCGCGTTCCGCCACGAGGACCACGCCGCGCTTGAGGACAAGGACGCCGCGGACCCGCTCGAGGCCAAGGCCAAGGCGCTGAACCTGAACTACGTGAAGCTTGACGGCTCGGTGGGAATCATCGGCAACGGCGCTGGCCTGGTCATGTCGACGCTCGATGTCGTGGCCTACGCGGGCCAGCAGCACGGCGGCGTGAAGCCAGCCAACTTCCTGGACATCGGTGGAGGCGCCTCGGCCGCGGTCATGGCGAATGGCCTCGACGTGATCCTCAACGACCCGCAGGTGAAGAGCGTGTTCGTCAACGTCTTTGGCGGCATCACCAGCTGCATCGAGGTCGCCAACGGCATCGTGGGTGCGCTCGAGCAGCTGGGCGACTCCGCCACCAAGCCGCTCGTGGTGCGACTCGACGGCAACTCGGTGGACGAGGGCCGCGAGATCCTTGCCGCCGCGAACCACCCGCTCGTGACCATCGCCCCCACCATGGACGGAGCCGCGGCCAAGGCCGCCGAGCTCGCCAACGCATAAAGGACGAATCATGTCGATCTTCATTAACTCCGACTCCAAGGTCATCGTCCAGGGCATGACCGGCTCCGAGGGCTCCAAGCACACGGCGCGCATGCTGGCGTCCGGCACCCAGATCGTGGGCGGCGTCAACCCGCGCAAGGCCGGCACCTCTGTCGACTTCGAGGTCGAGGGCGACACGCGCTCGATCCCGGTGTTCGGCTCCGTGGCCGATGCGATTGCCGAGACCGGTGCGGACGTCACCGTGCTGTTCGTGCCGCCCGCATTCACCAAGAGCGCGGTCATCGAGGCCGTCGACGCCGGCATCGGGCTTGCGGTGATCATCACCGAGGGCGTGCCGGTCGCGGACACGGCCGAGTTCTTTGCCTACGCGCAGTCCAAGGGCACGCGCCTGATCGGCCCCAACTGCCCGGGCCTCATCACCCCAGGCCAGTCGAACGTGGGCATCACGCCCGCGAACATCACCGGCCCCGGCCGCGTGGGCCTGGTGTCCAAGTCGGGCACGCTGACCTACCAGATGATGTTCGAGCTGCGTGACCTGGGCTTCTCGACGTGCGTGGGGATCGGCGGCGACCCCGTCATCGGCACCACCCACATCGACTGCCTCGAGGCGTTCGAGAACGACCCGGACACCGACGCGATCGTCATGATCGGCGAGATCGGCGGCGACGCCGAGGAGCGTGCGGCGGCCTACATCAAGGAACACGTCACCAAGCCCGTGGTGGGCTACGTGGCCGGCTTCGAGGCGCCCGAGGGTAAGACGATGGGCCACGCCGGCGCAATCGTCTCGGGCTCCGCCGGAACCGCACAGGCGAAGAAGGAGGCCCTCGAGGCCGCGGGCGTGAAGGTGGGCAAGACCCCCACCGAGACCGCGGAGCTCATGAGGCAGATCCTCACCGCTCGCTAGCGAGCCACACTCCGGCCCGGCGGCGAACACGCTGCCGGGCCGTTCGCATGCCCGCCCCATCCCCATCCATCCCGCCTTAGCGTCCTATCGGGCGCTCAGTGTCGCGCGCGACCCATCTGTGAATCCTGGAGGACGTTGAGTGTCGCCCCGACGTTTTGTCCCCGCGGCGGGCGACCATGGACGCATGTCGACCCGCTCTCTTGGCACGGACGTGCGCGCCCTCGGACGGCGCGCCGTCGCCGCGGTGAAGGCCGCCCCGGCGTGGCTCGGCGGCGTCCTCACCGGCCTGCAGGGCCTTGCGCTGTCCTATCTTGCGGTGCTCGCTCCCAGCCTGGCAGTGGCCGCATCGGCGCCTCAGGGGGGCGTGGGCGGCGCCGAATGGGGCGGAGCCACGGCGGTCGCGACCAGCCTGTGGTTGCTCGCGCACGGGGTGCCCGCCGAGGTGGGCGGTGCCGTGGTGGGCCTCATCCCGCTGGGGCTCACGGCCCTGTGCCTGGCGATCCTTGCCGCCCTCGCGCGGCGCTTCGCGGCACGCTCGTGGGGCAGCTGGGCACTCGCGGTCGCGACGTACGCGGCGGGCGTAGGTGCGGTGGCATCGGTGACCCGTGGGTCCTCCCCGAGCGCCCATGTTGCGACGGCGGTGGCGGTGGCGATCGCAGTGGCCGGGGTCGGGGTCGCGATTGGGATTTCCCGCGCGCACGGCGCCGATCTGGCGTGGCTGGCGCGCGTGCCAGGCTGGGCGAGGGCGGGGCTGCGGCGCGGTGCAGGCGCGGTGTGCGCCATGGTGGTGACCGCTGCCGCGGTGGGCGTGGCATGGGCCTTCGTCGGCCGCCACGAGATCGGGGATGCGGCCACGGCGCTTGACCTGGACGTGGTGAGCGCGGGGGTGCTGGCAATCGCGGAGTTGGCCTACGTGCCCACGCTCGTGGTGTGGGGCATGGCGTGGCTGTCGGGCCAGGGATTCACCGTGGGACTCGGCACCGCGTACGCTCCGGGCACCCTCAGCGTCGACGCCCTCCCCACCCTTCCGCTGTTAGGGGCGCTGCCCTCCGCATCGGGCGGATTGCTGGTGTGGGCACCGGTGCTGATAGCGCTCGCCGCCCTGATTGCGCGCCTAGCCGTCCGCAGGCCGGCGCTGTCCTGGCGCAAGGACCTTGCGGCCGATGCGGTGGCCGCCGGTGCAGTGTGCGTTGCGGTGGCGCTGGCATTCGCAGCATCCACCGGAGCCGCGGGGCCGGGACGGCTCGAGACGGTGGGACCCGACGTGCTCGCCGCGACCGTGGCGGTGGTGGCACTGACGATCGGGGGCCTGGCGTTGGGCGCCCTGGTCGCCCGGGCTCCTGCGGCGGTCGGTGCGTGGCGCGCCGGGCGTCGGCAGGCCGCGCATGCTGCGCTAGGCGGGCAGCACGAGGCCGCTACGGCCTCGTAAGGCCCACGCGCGCCAGCCAGTCGTCTGCCAGGTCCTCCACGTCCTCTTGGTACTGGCGCTGGCAGGCGTCCTCGGCCGATGTCGTGATCGCACGTGTCAGGCACGCCTGGAAGTTCTCGACAGGCTCGCGAGCGACGAACAGCACCAGCCCCATGAACGTCGCGAAGCCGGACACGAGGACCCCCGTCACCATCGCGAAGCGGAACGAGCCGGCGCGGGGAGTCGACAGCGACCGGTACAGCGCCCGGATGCCCACCAGCGCGCCGGCGGGCCCCGTCAGGAGGACGCCGAATGCGAGCGGGATCGACAGCATGTAGAGCACCACAGTGGCGGCGAGCAGCAGCAAGAAGATCTTGCTATCGCTCCGTGCCCCGAGGGGCAGGGGGCTCTCGCTGGTCTTGTCCTCGGCCACGGTG
>JBKBNW010000137.1:0-5454 GCA_046295115.1 Demequina sp. | reverse complement strand
CTCGACAACGACACCGCCCCGCGCGGCGATCGGCTCGTGCTGGCACCGGAGGTCGAGGGCTCGGGTGCGGAGGGTGAGCTCGCGTTCGCGTCGCGGAAGGTGCTGCGCTACCTCGCCCCCCAAACACCGGGCGTCTACACCCTGCGATACAGCACGTTCATCGAGTCCAACGCCGAGCGCATGGACTCGTCGACGGTGACCGTGACCGTGCTGCCCACAGGTTCGAACCGTGCGCCTGTGGCCCGTGTGCTGACCGCCCGCGTACACGTGGGGCAGACGGTGCGTATTCCTTTCGATCCCACGGGCGTCGATCCCGATGGCGACCCGGTGACTCTCGTCGAGGTCGGCCAGCCCGCTCCCGCCATGGGCACAGCCTCCGTGTCCGCGACCGGCACCGCGATCAGTTACCGCGCACCGATCGTCCCCGTTCCAGGCGGCCAGGCGGCGTTCACCTACACGGTGGTCGACGACCAGGGGGCGACCGCCACCGGCACGGTCCGCGTGGGAGTCCTCGACGGCAGCGTGACCGACGTGGCACCCATCACCTACAGCGACTACGTCAGCGCGCAGGTGGGGTCAAGATTCCACATTCCGGTCGCGCCGCTGCTCAACGACTCCGATCCGCTGCAGGGCGAGTTGAGAATCCTCGACGTGCGACCCCACGCGCTGCCAGGCAGCGCCGAGCACCGGCGGCTCGAGGGCCTGTTCGATCGCGCGGCGTTCGAGGCGGACGGCACGGTCCGACTGCTCGCCGGCGACATCTCAGGCACTCACGCCTACGTGTATACGGTCGAGTCACCGGTGTCGCTATCGACCGCAGAGGGTCGCATCGTGGTGGATGTCTCTGATGCGGCGAGCCCGTCGATGTTGAGTGTGCAGGACACCGTCCTCACCGCTCGCACCCGTCACGACCTCGTCACCGGGATCGACGTCGTCACTGGGAAGGTTCAGTGGCAAGGCGGCGACATCTCTGGCCTAACCCTGGCGCTGTGGGGCGGCTCTCCCAACGGGCTTACCGTCGATGGGTGGTCGATCTCGGGGGCGCTCCCGGCAGAGCGCACCGTCGTCCCCTTCTCCCTCTCAGGCCGCGACAACGCGGGCAACGCGGTGACCACCTATGGGTTCCTGCGGATCCCCGCCCTCGACGACATGCGCCTTCAACTGGCACCTGACATCACGCCGGTCGACGTGGGAGAAGAGGAGACAGCCCAGTTCGACGTCCTAGAGCTGCTGGACATCGGCCCGTCCGACGCAGTCGATTTGCGTGGAGACGATTCGTACGCCGTGCAGCGCGCCAACGCCAGGTGCGTGCCCGCTGGCGGCGTCCGCGCCTCGTATGCCGCGGGACGGGAGTCGCCGTGGTCGGACACGTGCTCCGTCGTGGTGCGCTTGCAAGGGCAAGATACCTGGAGCGTTGTCGCCGTTCCCATCGCGATCATGCCGAAGGACCCGCAGGCGATCCTCAACCCGCTGAGCCGCACGATCCGTCCAGCCGAGCAAGACTCCGTCGCACTCGTCGACGAACTTGTCACCTGGGAGGGCGGCCGGGTCGGAGACGAGAGCGCGCTCGGCCTGTCGGCCTCCTACTCCGGCTCCGCATTCGACGTCACCACCGCCGGTGGCGTGCTGCGCGCGACGGCACATGCCGATGCGGTCCCCGGCACCCGCGAGACCGTGAGAGTGTCCAGCGCAGGTTTTGGGGGTCTCGACACCACCATCACGCTGGTCGTGGGCGCGGCCGCCCCGGACTCCCCGCGCGGCGCCTCCTTCACTCACACCTGCGACGTCAGCGCCGGTTCCAGTTGCGCCATCACTGTGGTGGGTGCGGCGGGCGAGTACGACCCGTTCGCGGGCGCTACCGGAGGCGGGCTGCGCTTGGCCTCAGTCGGCACGAGCGGAACAGTCCAGTGTGCGGTGGCGACCGTGACGCGCGCCTCAGACACCCAGGTCAGGGCGACGTGGCCCGGCGGCCCGCGACCCGAGGGCGGCGAGTGCATCGTCAACTTCACCGTCACGGACGCTCAGGGGCGCTCTGGCGCCGGCACGGTGACCATCGACGTCCGGGGGTATCCGCGGCCACCCGCGACTGTCACCACGGTGGGCTACACCGGCACCTCGGTGACGCTCAACGTTGCCCTGGGCCCGGCGGCTCAAGCCCACCCGAACGTGAACACGGTGAGCATTCACCGCGGCGGTGCCCCGGTCGCCGCCGACTGCCGCGCCGCGGGATCGAACTCCTTCCGATGCACCGTGTCCGGACTCACGAACGGTCAGCCCGGGACCTACACGGCTCGCGCCGTCAACGCAGTGGGCGAGTCGCTCGACTCCTCGGCACACACCACGTGGGCTTATGAAGCGCCGGTGATCACCTCCGTCACCGCCGAGCCTGCCTATCGACCGCGGACCACGACGACCTCCCAGGGCATCGCCGTCGTCACCGTCGTGGCGAATGCGGACACCCGCGCGTTCATGATTGCGGGCACGGACCAGACGTTCCGCCGCCAAGGGCCCACGACCACCTTCGAGATCGCGCTGCCGGTCGGGGCACAGACTCTTCAACTCGTGCCGGTGAGCGAGTTCCAGCCTCCCACGGGCACCGATAATCGCGGCCAAAGCGCCAGGGCGAATGTCACAGTCGCGGGGTCCCCCTCGTACGCCTCAGGTATCTCCGCGGACGCCAATGGCACGTCGATCTCGATCACCGGAGGCGAGCTCAACACCAACTCCTCGGCGAAGCCCGCCACCCAGGTGTGGTTCGCGTGGGCCGGGGGCGCGCGCCCAGAGTGCTCCATGGATGGGTCGGGACGGGCGGTGCTGTCCGGATCTGGATACTTGTCGTCGACGACCCGCACCATCTCGGGCCTCGAGTCGAACACGTCCTACAGCGTCGCGGCGTGCGGCTCCAACGGCTATGGCAGCGCCACCACCGAAGCCACGACCGCGTACACGTGGGTCGCGCCGACGGCGCCCGACGGCTCCAGCACCTACCGGGTCTCGACATCGTGGCAACGCGATGGCGACCGCACGTATCGGATATCGCTCCAGAACGGCCCATCGCTCGAGCAACGTCGGCGCGTCACGCTCTATTACTGGTACGACGGCTCCGACAAGCGCACCGATTTCCGCATCACGGAGGAGCGCGTCCAGCAGATCACTGCCGCGTACTGCTCAACCGTGCTCACCGAGCTGTGCGGCGAGCGCATCGCTATCACCCCCACGTCCGACTCGCCCCCGACGACGGCGACTGTGACGTTCCCGAGCCCGCCCGGAGTGACCTACGACGATGGCACCTCGCAACGAGGCTGCTTCCCCGCCGGGGGCCTGCACGCGGACTCGGTCGCCATCAGCGCCGGGGCGCGGGGCTCCGCGACTGTCACAACCGAGCCTGATGCCTTCGTGGTGACTTGGTCGGGCCCCTTCATCAACGCAGCTACGATTCGCCACGCCGTCACCGTGTGTGACCCACCGCCCACGCCAGAGCCGGACCCGACGACCACCCCGACCCCGTGACTTGAGTGCACGCCGATCCCGTTCGAGAGGACGACCATGACGATTACGCCAGAACAGGCCAAGTGGTATACCGAGACCTTCTCGCTGCTCGCCGACAACATCGAGCGGGCCATCCTCGGCAAGCGCCACATCGTCGAACTTGTGCTCGCGACCGCGTTGACGGGTGGCCATGTGCTGCTCGAGGACGTTCCCGGAACGGGCAAGACCGCGCTCGCGCGCACCCTCGCGCAGACCGTCAAGGGCACGTCGTCGCGTATCCAGTTCACGCCCGACCTGCTGCCGGGTGACGTGACCGGCGTCACCGTCTTCGACCAGAAGAAGGGCGAGTTCGAGTTCCACGCCGGTCCCGTGTTTGCCAACATCGTGCTCGCGGACGAGATCAACCGGGCCAGCCCAAAGACACAGTCCGCTCTGCTCGAGGTGATGGAGGAAGGTCAGGTGACCGTCGACGGGGTCACCCGGCACGTCGGACGGCCGTTCCTGGTGATCGCCACGCAGAACCCGATCGAGCAGGCAGGCACGTATCGACTTCCGGAGGCGCAGCTCGACCGCTTCATGATCAAGTCGTCCATCGGCTATCCCGACGAGGCCGCGACTCTCAGGATCATCCAGGGCGCGGTGGCACCCACGCCCGAGGTCCCGGCAATCGTCACCCCCGACACGATGATGACGATGGCCGAGCTCTCTCGTACGGTCTACCTCAACCCGCTGATCGCGGACTACATCATGCGTATCGTCGCTGCCACTCGTAACGCGAGCGAGGCCCGTCTGGGAGTGTCGGTGCGTGGCGCCATTTCGCTCACCCGGCTCGTCACGACCTGGGCGGCAGCCCACGGGCGCACCTATGTCACTCCGGACGACGTGCGCGACTTGGCAGTCTCCGCGTTCTCGCACCGGATCATCCTCGAACCTGAGGCGGAGTTCGACGGCGTCACCCAGGAGGACGTGGTGGGGCAGGTGCTGCTCGACGTGCCCGCTCCCTCGGAGAACGGGGCCAGCTAAGCCGTGGAAGAGCGCACCTCGACCCACTACGGTCACACCGTGACCGGTACCCGCACGCGCGGGGAGACGGTCACCCGGTATGCCACCGAGCACACCGGGATGTCCGCGCGGGTCGAGGCCGGCCGCAGGGCCGCGAACTGGTTCGCCACGTCGGCGGCCACACTGTGGCGCGCCCTGTCCGAGACCGTGAATCCCACCGGCTGGCTCCTGCTCGGGGTGCTCTCAGGCGGTCTCACGGCAGCCGTCGCGTGGGGCTGGGCGGAGGCCTGGGTCGTGGCCGTGGCCGCGTTCGCACTGATCGCCATGTGCGCCCCCTTCCTGCTGGGACGGCACTCCTATGACGTCGCGCTCGAGTTCGACCGCGATCGCGTTGTCGCAGGCACCGAGTTGGTCGCTTCCCTCGCGGTGCGCAACATTGGGCAGCGCGTAGCGCTCCCCGCGCTACTCGACATCCCGATTGGAGAGGGACTGGTCGAGGCCCATGTGCCGCTGTTGCGCGCTGGCGCCGAGCACCGCGAGACGCTGACGATCGCAGCCAAGCGGCGCGGCGTCATCGAGGTTGGCCCCATGACGATTGGCCGCGGTGACCCGTTGGGGATCCTTCAGCGCGACCACACCTGGCCAGACGTCCAACACATCTTCGTCCACCCCGCCACCGTCGCGATCCCTTCCACAAGCGCCGGCCTGCTGAGGGACCTCGAGGGCGTGATCACCCCCACGATCGTCGACTCCGACCTGGCTTTCCACGCGATCCGCGACTACCGGCCCGGCGACTCACGCCGTCACGTGCACTGGAAGTCGACCGCCAAGACCGGGCAGCTGATGGTGCGCCAGTACGAGGAGACCCGCCGCTCCCGGATCGCCATCGCGATCGACCTGGACATCACCCAATACACCAACGAGGACGAGTTCGAGATGGGCATATCGGCGGCCGCCTCGCTC
>JBKBNW010000136.1:0-5515 GCA_046295115.1 Demequina sp. | reverse complement strand
GGCGGCGTTCTTGTACCGCTACCAGGGCCGACCATCCTTCACGCCCCCGAGTTCGTCGCCGTTCAGCGACATGCGCACCTCGTCCAAGTTCTACAAAGAGGTGACCTGGCTGAGAAGTACGCGCATCACGACGGGTTACGCCGACGGCACCTTCCGTCCCAAGGGCAGCGTGACGCGTGAGGCCACGGCCGCGTTCCTGTACCGCTTGGCTGGCCGACCGGACGTGAACGTGCCGTCGATCATCCCCAAGTCCTTCACCGTCAGTGGCGCGGGCTTTGGCCACGGCGTCGGCATGTCGCAGTATGGCGCCCAAGGTATGGCGGTCGAGGGATACGGCGCGGGCAGCATCCTCGAGCACTACTTCACGGGCACTCAGGTGTCGACCGTCAACGCGGACCGCGACGTGCGGGTCGAGATCTTCGGCTCCGGCTCGGACGCCCACAACGCCGTCGACATCATCGCGCGCGGCGATTGGCGCATGCGGTTCTATACGTCGCCGACGGCGTATACCCAGTGGACCGGCACGAGTGGTGAACGGCTCAAGGTGACCCGTACCGGCAACTCCGTGCGCGTCACCCGCGCTGACGGCACGTCAGCCGTGGCCACCAGGGATGTCGTCTTTCACTGGGAGAACACCCAGTACTACAACGCGAGCTCCACCACGAATGCGACTGTCGAGCTATACCGGGCGGGAACCAACACGCGCGCCACGCACGGCACCTACCGGCACGGACGAATCTTCATTTCGGTGCCGTCGACGACCACGCCTCGACTCATCGTCTCGAACGAGCTGAAGCTCAACACCGAGTACCTGTACGGCATCGCCGAGGTGCCATCGTCGTGGCACCTCAATACCTTGCAAGCTCAGGCGATCGTCGCTCGCGGTTACGCCCTCAAGAACATGGGCAGTCTGAAGGCGACCTGCAACTGCCACCTGTACGACGACACCCGTAGCCAACACTTCACCGGCTGGAACAAAGAGAACGAGGGTGCGAGCGCGCAGTGGGGCGCCAGGTGGGTCGATGCCGTCAACCGCACGACCTCATCCAATGCCACGCAAGGAAAGGTGCTGACACACAACGGCACCATCGCCACCACGTACTACTTCTCCTCCACCGGCGGGCGCACCGAGAACTCAGAACACATCTGGTCAGCGACCGTGCCCTACCTGAAGGCCGTCGACGACCGCTGGTCACTGGAGTCACGCAACCCCAACAGGGCGTGGACCCGCACCATCACTCAGGCTCAGGCGCGCACCATGTTCGGCTTGAGTGACGTCGTGTCGATCACCGTGGCGGCGCGCACCTCCAGTTCGTCGCAGGCTGCCGCCTCAAGGGTCACCGCGAGGTCCTCGACCGGCCAGACGGCGTCGATCAATGGCCCGGAGACGATTCGTAGCAGGGTTGTCGGAGGGCAGTCGCCCTGGATCTGGTCGTTCACCGCCAACTACTGAGCGCGTGCGCGAGTCGGGTGCACGGGTCGGTGGTGGGGCATGCCACGATTGAGCCATGGTTGAACCAGACGGAGTGCGGATTGACGTCATCGGCGTCGACCATGTGGGCGAACTTCTCACGGTGCGACGCGCCGCCTTCGTGACTGAGGCTCAGTTGTACGACGACCCCAACATCCCGGCGCTCACCCAGACCATCGACGAGCTCCAGGTGGACCTGGAGTCGGAGGACGTGGTGACGCTGGGCGCGTGGCAGGGGCACCGCCTGATCGGCTCGATCCGCGTGGGCCTGGATGGTGACAAGGCGACCATCGGCCGCCTTGCTGTGGTGCCGGACCTGCAGGGCCAGGGGATTGGCACGCAGTTGCTGTTCGCCGTGCTCGGCCACCTTCCGGACTCCACCAAGGAGGTCTGGGTCTTTACCGGCCAGAACTCCAAGCACAACATCGCGCTGTACAACAAGGCGGGCTACGACCACCAGTTCGACCAGGTCGCTGGAGACCTCACGTACGCGTATCTCAAGAAGGTGCTTGAGGCGGGGGCCGTGGTCTCGGACGACCTCGACGACAACGCGGTACGCGGCGACAACTGACGCGGGGCCTGTCGGCACCTGCCTTTCTGAGCGATGCCTGAGAACGCCGTCACGCACAGTGGAAGGGTGACTGCCCCTTCCACCCTCAACCCGCATCGGTCGCCGGGGACCCGCGCCGGCGGGACGCCAGCCGGCAACGACGACACCAGCAGAGACCGCTCGATCGACACCGCTGTAGGCCTGCTCATCCTGCTGGTGGTGTTCAGCCACGCCATCGGACCGCTCACCGGACGCCCCGCCGAGGCGATCACCCAGTGGCTGTTCATGTTCCACATGCCCGCCTTCGTGTTCCTGTCCGGCTACCTCACTCGCCGGTCCTCCGCGTGGTCGCCGCGGCGCATCGCGGCTCGGCTGCTGCTGCCCTTCGCCGTGTTCCAACTTCTTCATGTCGCCGCCGCGTCCCTCGTGGCGGGGGAGCTCGAGCTGCCCACGCCGCTGGTGCCTGCATGGACCACGTGGTACCTGCTGTCGCTGTGTGTGTGGCGGCTGGCGGCACCCTGGCTCGCTCGAGCGCCGCACCTGGTTCCGCTGTCCGTGGCCGCCTCCATCGCCGCTGGCGGCGTCGCGATCATCGGCCCACAACTGTCGCTTGGCCGCACGCTCGGGTTCCTGCCGTTCTTCGCCCTGGGCCTGGTGTGGCGCGACGAGTGGTTCGCACGCCTGCGCACGCCGGCCGTTCGGAGCGGGGCAGCGGCGCTCTTCGCGTGCGCGCTCGCCGCCGCGTTCGCGACCGAACCCGGGCTGAACCGCGGAGTTTTCTTTCTTCACGAGGACTATGCGGACCTCGACTACGGGACCGTCCATGGCGCAGCCGTGCGGGCGGGGGTGCTCGCCACCGGCGGGCTGCTGACCCTCGCCCTGATGGCGCTCACTGGTTGGAGCTCTCGCATGCTCGCACAGATGGGCACCGCGTCCTTGGTCATCTACCTGGTGCATCCCTTCGCCCTGTACCCGTACCGGGACGGCGGGTACAGCGCCGCGGTCCCGGAGGCGGCATGGCTCGTGGTGATCGCGGCCGGGACGTTCGGCTTCGCGTGGTTGGTGTCGCGCGCGGCCGTGGTGCGCGCGACCCGCCCCCTCATGGACCACCGGTGGTGGGCCGCGCATCGGCGGCCGTAGGCGGGCTCGCACCGCACTGATGCCCGTTGCTAGACTGGCGCCGTCGCGACTGGCGCAGTGGGTCACCACGAGGGAGCGGCACCGAATCTTCCGACTGTTGGTCGTCCGCCTGGGCCAAGGTCACCGGACAACCGGCGGCCCTGAGTGCCGCCACAGATAAGGACACCGATGAGCACCGACTCCAGCGCCACCGCAGAGGTCATGAATGCGACCCTGCAGGAATTCGACCCCGAGATCGCGCAGGTCCTCGACCGCGAGCTCGTGCGTCAGCAGACCTACCTCGAGATGATTGCGTCCGAGAACTTCGTGCCCCGTTCCGTGCTGCAGGCGCAGGGCTCGGTGCTCACCAACAAGTACGCCGAGGGCTACCCCGGCCGCCGCTACTACGGCGGCTGCGAAGAGGTGGACGTCGCGGAGAACATCGCCCGCGACCGCGCGAAGGCGCTGTTCGGGGCCGAGTACGCGAACGTCCAGCCGCACTCGGGCGCCACCGCCAACGCGGCCGTGCTGCACGCCCTCATCAACCCCGGCGACAAGATCATGGGCCTGTCGCTCGCTCACGGCGGCCACCTCACGCACGGCATGAAGCTCAACTTCTCCGGCAAGCTCTACCAGGTCGCGGCGTACGGCGTGGACGAGACTACCCACCGCATCGACATGGATCAGGTGCGCGCGCAGGCGCTTACCGAGCGGCCCGACGTCATCATTGCCGGCTGGTCCGCGTACCCCCGGCACATCGACTTCGCGGCGTTCCGCGCCATCGCGGATGAGGTGGGCGCCAAGCTGTGGACCGACATGGCGCACTTTGCCGGATTGGTCGCCGCGGGTCTGCACCCTTCGCCCGTGCCGCACTCCGACGTGGTGTCCACCACGATCCACAAGACCATCGGGGGCCCGCGCTCCGGCATGATCCTGGCGCGCGACACCGAGTACGCCAAGAAGCTCAACTCTGCGGTCTTCCCGGGCCAGCAGGGCGGGCCGCTCATGCACGTGATCGCCGCGAAGGCGGTGGCGCTCAAGGCGGCGGCCGCCCCCGAGTTCAAGGAGCGCCAGGAGCGCGTGCTTGAGGGCGCGCGCATCATCGCGGATCGCTTGACGGCGGCCGATGCGGTCGAGTCCGGCGTCTCCGTCGTCACCGGCGGCACGGACGTCCACTTGGTGCTCGCTGACCTACGCAACTCGACGCTCGACGGTCAGCAGGCCGAGGACCTGCTCCACGAGGTCGGGATCACGGTGAACCGCAACGCCGTTCCCTTTGACCCCCGCCCGCCGATGGTCACGTCGGGCCTGCGCATCGGGACCCCGGCGCTCGCGTCGCGCGGGTTCGGGGCCGAGGAGTTCACCGAGGTCGCGGACGTGATCGCGACGGCGCTGAAGGGCGGCGCCGACGTCGACGCCCTGCGCGCACGCGTGAAGGCCCTCGCCGACGACTTCCCGCTGTACGACGGGCTCCAGCAGTAGTGGGGGCCCCGGACGCCATGGCATCGGACACCGCGGCACAGCGACTCGACGGCAAGGCGACCGCCGCGACCATCAAGGCCGAGTTGGCTGAACGGGTCGCGGCGCTCGCCGAGCGCGGCGTCACTCCTGGCCTGGGCACGTTGCTCGTGGGGGATGACCCGGGTTCGACCTGGTACGTCAACGGCAAGCACGCCGACTGCGCCGAGGTGGGGATCTCGTCGATCCGCGAGGACCTGCCCGCCACGGCCACGCAGGAGGAGATCGAAGCGGCGGTGGCACGCCTCAATGCGGACCCCGCGTGCACGGGCTTCATCGTGCAGCTGCCGCTTCCCGACGGGATCGACACCAACCGCGTGCTCGAGACTGTCGACCCGGCCAAGGACGCCGACGGCTTGCACCCGACCAACCTGGGGCGGCTGGTGCTTAGGGTCGCCGGCGACATCGAGTCCCCGCTGCCGTGTACCCCCAAGGGCATCATCGAGCTCATCGAACGCCACGGGGTGTCGCTGGCCGGCAAGGACATCGTCGTGGTCGGGCGCGGCACCACCGTTGGCCGGAGCATCGGCCTGCTGCTCACGCGCAAGGCCGTCAACGCCACCGTCACGCTGTGCCACACCGGCACGGCTGACCTGGCATCCCACACCCGCGGTGCCGACGTGATTGTGGCGGCCGCGGGGGTGCCGAGCATCATCGGCGCTGACATGGTCAAGGACGGCGCGGTGCTCATCGACGTGGGCGTGTCCCGCGTGACCGACCCGGACACCGGCAAGTCGAAGGTCGCGGGGGACATCGCCCCCGAGGCGATCGAGAAGTCGTCCTGGTACTCGCCCAACCCCGGTGGGGTGGGCCCCATGACGCGCGCCATGCTGCTCGCGAACGTGGTCGAAACCGCC
>JBKBNW010000135.1:0-5546 GCA_046295115.1 Demequina sp. | reverse complement strand
AGTGAGCTTGCGGTTGTCCTCACGTATGTGCGCAGGCACCGTACGTGGCGAGCGGTGCGCGCGTGGGTTAACGGAGACGTCATCGGGCCGTCGTAGGCTCGTCGCATGAGTCAGGCCTCCGACCAGCTAAGACCCCCGCTCGACAACGATTTGTGGAGACTGATCGGCCTCGACATCGATGGCACCTTGATGCACTGGGGTGGCAACATCTCGCCAGCCGTGGCGCGCGCGGTAGAACAGGTGCGCATGTGCCGCAACCACGTGATTCTCGCCACGGGCCGCAACATCGTGGCCACCATGCCGGTGGCAGAGGCGCTCGGCATTAAGCGCGGCTGGGCCGTGTGCTCCAACGGCGCGGTGACCATCCGCCTGAACCCGGGGAGCCCTGGCGGCTACGACATTGTCGAGACCGTGACCTTCAACCCGCGGGCGGCCCTCGAGCTGATCCGCGAAGAGATGCCCGACGCGTTCTTCGCGGTCGAGGATTTGGGGGTGGGATTCCGCGTCAACCGCGAGTTCCCGATGGGGGAACTCGTGGGGCGACAGCGCGTGGTCGACGACTTCGACGAGCTGGCACGGGGGGAGGCGACGCGCGTGGTGATCCGCGCCCCCGGGGTGGATGTGAGCCACTTCGACGACCTGGTGCACCGCATCGGACTCAGCGACGTCACCTACGCTGTCGGGTACTCCGCGTGGCTGGACCTCACGCCACCGAACGTCTCCAAGGCATCGGCGCTCGAGGCGCTGCGCCGCCAGCTGGGCGTCTATCCGGACCACACGGTCGCGGCCGGCGACGGCAACAATGACACGGAGATGCTGCGCTGGGCCGGCCACTCGGCCGCGATGGCCACCGCCCCTGAGCACGTGCGGGGTGTTGCGAACGAGGTGCTGGGGTCCGTGGAAGAGGACGGCATCCTGCCGCTGCTGGAAAGGCTGATCGACCCCGACCGGCTCGCCGTCCTCTAGGCAAGCCGCCCCTTCCCGCGCATCGGCCCACGTCATAGGCTCGTCCTATGACGTGGCTCACCACCCCCGCCCACCACCGTTGGCTCGAGGCGGAGGCCGACCGGTTGCTCGAGTTCGGTGCCGCGAGTGTCGACCCCAGCGGCGGGTTCGGCTGGCTGGATGAGGCCGGCGCGCGCGTCGAGAGCCGCGACGTCGAGCTGTGGATCACGTGCCGCATGACTCACAGCTTTGCGCTCGCGACCCTGATGGGCCGGCCCGGCGCCGCGTCTCTTGTTGACCACGGCCTCGACGCGCTTCGCGGCCGGCTGCGTGACCACGAGCACGGAGGCTGGTTCGCCGCCGTGGGTGCGGACGGCCCCGCCAACACCGCCAAGCAGGCCTACGGGCACGCGTTCGTGATCCTCGCCGCGGCCTCCGCGACGGCGGCCGGCAGGCCCGAGGCCCGCGAGCTGCTCGACGAGGCCATCGCGGTGCACACCGAGCACTTCTGGGACGACGAGGTCGGCATGAGCCGGGAGGCCTTTGCCAGGGACTGGTCTGGCGAGGAGGACTATCGCGGGATCAACGCCAACATGCACACGGTCGAGGCGTACCTCGCGGCCGCGGACGTCACCGGAGACAAGGCGCTGCTCCACCGCGCGCTGCGCATCACCGAGAGCGCGGTCCATCACTTTGCGCGGGGCAACGACTGGCGACTCCCCGAGCACTTCGATGCGAACTGGGAGCCGGTGCCCTCGTACAACGAGACGTCACCCGCGCACGCGTTCCGTCCCTTCGGTGCCACCATCGGGCACTGGTTCGAGTGGGCGCGTTTGACGGTGCAGCTCGCGGCCTCCCTGCAGCAGTCGGGGCTCGCGCACCCCGAGTGGATGCGCGAAGATGCCTGCGCGTTGTACGACGCCGGGGTGCGCGAGGGCTGGAGCGTGGATGGCGCGACCGGGTTTGTCTACACGGTCGATTGGGACGGCCGGCCGGTGGTGCGCGAGCGCATGAACTGGGTGGCGGCTGAGGCGATCGGCGCTGCCGCCGTGTTGTGGCAGGCGACCCGCCAGCCCGCCTACGCGGAGCAGTACGAACGCTGGTGGGACTACGTCGGGGAGCATCACCTGGACCGTGTGGGCGGGTCGTGGTGGCACGAACTTGGTGCCGACAACCGGGTAACGCGTACCGTGTGGGAGGGCAAGCCGGACATCTACCACGCCTTGCAGGCCACCCTCATTCCGCGCTTGCCCGTCTCGCCCGCGCTCGCGGCCTCGCTCGCGGCGGGCAACCTGGGCTAAGGGCGGCGCCACGGCCGATGCTCGGGCCGGCATGGTCGTCGGCGCGCTCAGTGGTCGGGCTGCTCAGTGGTCGAGCGTCAGGACCACCTTCCCGAACACGTCGCCGCTTTCGAGCGCCCGATGCGCGCTCGCCGCACTCTCGAGCGGCACCGTGTCATGGATGATCGGACGCACCAGCGCGGGCACGAGCGGCCAGATGTGCTCGCGCACCCCCGCGATAATCGCGCGGCGCTCGGTGAGCGGACGGGACCGCAATGTGGTGCCGATCACTCGTGCGCGCTTGGCGAGCAGCTGGCCCAAGTCGAGCTCCGCGCGCGCCCCCTGCTGCATACCGATGACCACCAGTCGGCCCCCCGTCGCGAGCGCGCCGACATTTCTGCCCAGATATGCGCCGCCCACGACGTCCAGGATCACGTCGGCACCGCCGGCATCCCGCATCGTCTGTGCGAAGTCGTCCTCGCGGTAGTCGATGGCACGCGCTCCGAGCGCCGCGCAGCGCGCAGCCCGCTCGGGGCCGCCAGCGGTGGCCCACACCTCCAGTCCGAGCGCGAGCCCGATCTGGATCGCAAGGTGTCCCACCCCGCCTGAGCCCCCGTGAACGAGCAGCCGCTCCCCAGCCCGCGCATCGGCCGCCTCCAGGTTGGACCACACGGTGCAGGCGGCCTCGACGAGGCCCGCCGCCTGTACCATCGTCAGCCCATCCGGCACCGGCAAGACGAGCCCGGCGTCGACCGCGACGAGTTCGGCGTAGCCGCCGCCGGGCAGCAGCGCGCACACGGCATCGCCGACCGCCCACTGCGTCACGGACTCGCCCACTGTGACGACCCCGCCCGCGACTTCGAGGCCCGGCCATGGTGGGGCGCCCGCGGGGGATGGGTAGTGACCTTGGCGCTGCAGCACGTCCGCCCGATTGACGCCCGCGGCGTGGACGCGGATCACGACCTCACCGCGCCCCGACTTCGGCTCGGGTGCCTCACCGGGGATCAGCACATCCGGCCCGCCGTGTTCGTGCAAAGTGGTGATTCTCACACCGATGCTCCCGTGTCTTCGCGTCAGAGCCGCGTCACTGTAGCGTCTCATCCCATACGAGCCCCAGGATTACAGGTTCGCAGTGCGGCGACCGATAACTCTGGAGTCCTCACGCTGAGAAGCGTGTCCGGTACACGGACGCCACGAGCGTGGCGGCTCATGAGGGAGAGAGTAGATGCTCCAGAGACTAGGTATCCGCGGGAAGCTCCTCGCGGTGGTCGCGGTGCCCATTCTCGTGCTCGTGCTTGCCGCAGGCTTCATCACCTTCGGCTCCCTGCAGGACTTGAACACGGCACGCAACTCCGAGCAGTTGATCGACACCCTGGATGGCGCGCGCGACCTCCAGGCTCACCTGCAGGATGAGCGTTACGCCACGGCAAACTTCGTTCACGTGATCCGGGACACTCAAGACAAACTCGACGACGCGTACTCCTTCACCGAGACGGCGCTGTCCGAGATCGAGCGCCGCGTCGCCGCGTCCGGGGCCGAGGACCCCGGCGCGATCCTGGCTCAGGTTGACGACGCCATCTCGCGCCAGGGGACGTCGTTCATGGTCGAGGAGAGGGCGCTCGACTTGCTCCCGCCCACCGACGAGTCAGAGGGTTGGCTCGTCTTTCCGAGCGACGACGACATCGCGCTGATGCAGGCCGGCTACGCGGAGGCCGTGGCGGCCGTGGACGCTCTTGCCGACTCCGTACCCGAGGATGCGCGGCTGACGGTGCCGCTGTCCGCACTGTCCTTCCGCCTGAACGCCGAGAGCGGGCTAGCAGCAAGCCTGTTCACCGCTCCCCTTGAGTACCGCTCCGCGATGGAGACCGCAACGGCCGACGTGGACGCCGCTGTGGCGAGCCTCACCGGATCCGCCGAGGAGCTTGGCGGCGATCAGGCGAACGCCGCCGCGGTCTCGGCACTGCTGGCGGGCCAAGAGGCACTGGGAGGGCTTGCCCAAACTCGCGCCGATGCGCGCGGCGGTGCGATCAACCCGATGACTGCCACCACCTTCTACACGGACGTCATAGACGAAATCGTGTCGGCGGCAGACGACGTGGCGCTGGCGATGGCGGACCGCGAACTCGTGTCGACGGTCCAGGCCTACGGCGACCTCGACGCGCTCGTGGAGAAGATCAAGTACGAAGAAGTTGTCATCGAGCGGCTGATCCGCTCAGGAGAGTTCTTGCCCGGCGAGGCCGCTCAGGTGCGCGTCATGGCCACGGAGACCGACATCGCCCTCGCGGAGGCGCAGGACACCTCGAGCGGGATCGCCGGGGTGGGTGAAGTCCCGGCCTTCGGTGCGTCGGAGAGTGACGTGCGCGGAGACGAGGCCTCCTTTGGCTCGGTGCGTACTCAGGTGCTGACCGGCCTGGGCCCGTCGCTGTTTGCGGCGCGCTCCGCGAACTGGACCGACCAGGTTCGGGAGGAGCTGGCGGTCTACGAGCCGCTGCGGACCCAGATGTGGGAGCGGACCGAGTCCCGCGCGGCCACCAACGCTCAAAACGCCCTGGTATCGACGATTGTCACCACGCTGGCGATTACCGCCGTGGTGATCTTGTCGATTGTCGTGGCGCTCGTCATCGCGCGCCGCATCATCGTCCCCTTGCGACGCCTGACGACGACCGCGACGGCTGTGCGGCAGGAACTGCCACGCCTGGTGGAGCGGGTCGCCATGCCTGGGGAGACGGTGGACGTGTCCGAGGTGCAGATTCCGGTGGAGTCGCGGGACGAGGTGGGCCGCCTGGCCGAGGCCTTCAATGGCGTCAACGCGGCGACCCTCGCGATCGCCGGCGAGCAGGCGGCACTGCGCGGGTCGATCTCCGAGATGTTTGTCAACGTCGCGCGCCGCGACCAGGTGCTTCTGAACCGTCAGCTGGCCTCCATCGACGAGATGGAACGCTCCGAGGATGACCCGGAGACTCTCACCAAGCTGTTCGCGTTGGACCACCTCGCGACTCGAATGCGACGCAACTCGGAGTCCCTGCTGGTGCTCGCGGGCATCGACACGGGCCGCCGCCTGCGCCGACCCATGCCGCTGTCCGATGTGGTCCGCACCGCGTCGTCAGAGATCGAGCTGTACGAGCGTATCCAGCTCGAGCTGGACGCCGACCCGGCCATGCTCGGGCACTCCGCGCTGACGGCCGCGCACCTGTTTGCGGAACTGCTCGAGAACGCCACGGTGTTCTCGGACCCCGGCACCCCCGTCGTGGTGCGGACGGTCGAGCGCGGCGACGAGTACATCGTCGAGATCGAGGACTCGGGCATTGGCATGACCGAGAA
>JBKBNW010000134.1:0-5702 GCA_046295115.1 Demequina sp. | reverse complement strand
GCCGTGGTCTGTACGCCGCAGATCACCTCCATCGCCTCGGTAGACGCGCTCTGGTACGCGACCGGGCAGATGCCGCAGATGCGCGCGGTGATGTCCGGCGGCTCCGTGTAGCTGCGGCCGCGCAGGAACCCCTCGTAGAACCGCGGCGGCTCGAAGATGTTGAGGCGCACGTCCACGACCTTGCGGTCCTTGATCTCGATGTGCATGCCGCCCTCGCCCTCGACGCGCGCAAGCATGCCGACGTTGAGGACCTGGCCGCCGTCCTTCAGCTGGTGCGTCATCGTGCGCCCCCCGCCTCGACCGCGTTGCCGGCGGCCTCGAACTCCGGCGCGCCCGCGTTGAAGGTGCGGTACACGCGCACAATGTCCGCATCGGGCATCCCCAGGTCCACCAGCTGGCGCGTCAGAGAAGCCGTGTTCGGCGTGTCCTGCGGGCCAAAGCAGCCGTAGCAGCCGCGGCCATAGCTGGGGCACAGCGCCCCGCAGCCGGCCTGCGTGACCGGGCCCAAACACGGCGTGCCGTTCGCGACGGGTACGCAGATGTTGCCCTTGCGCTTGCACTCCACGCACACCGAGTAGCTGGGGATGCGGGGCTTACGGCCGTTGAGGTACGCCGCGAGCACCTCGATCAGCTGCCTCTTGTCCACAGGGCAGCCGCGCAGTTCGTAGTCCACGTCGACGTGGCTCGCGATGGGGGTCGACCGGTCGAGAGTGGACAGGTACTCGGGGTGTGCGTAGACGATCGACCGGAACTCGTCCACGTCCGCCCAGTTGCGCAGCGCCTGGATGCCGCCCGCGGTCGCGCACGCG
Source organism: Demequina sp. (assembly GCA_046295115.1). Lineage (GTDB taxonomy): Bacteria > Actinomycetota > Actinomycetes > Actinomycetales > Demequinaceae > Demequina. The sequence goes on along the minus strand of JBKBNW010000134.1, from coordinate 4,893 downwards.
CCGATCGTCACGAGGGTGCCGGACTGCGCACGAATCTCGTGGATGCGGCGCATGTCCTCCGGCGTGGTGATCGAGCCCTCCACGAGGGACAGGTCGTAGGGGCCTGCGACGATCGCGCGGGTGGCCTCCGGGAAGTACGCGATGTGCACGGCGCCGGCGATCGACAGCAGCTCGTCCTCGCAGTTCAGCAGGCTCAACTGGCAGCCGTCGCAGCTGGCGAACTTCCACACTGCGAGCTTGGGGCGTGCGGCTGGGTTTGCGTTCTCAGTCATGTCACAGCTCCCACACGTCCATCAGCGGCTCGAGCCGCGCGTAGTCGAGCACCGGCCCGTCGACGCACACGAACAGCTCGCGCAACTGGCAGTGGCCGCACAGGCCGATCCCGCACTTCATGGACCGCTCCATCGACAGCCGCACATGGGCGGGGTCGACGCCGCGGGTCACCAGGGCGGAGGCCGCGGATCGCATCATCTGCTCGGGCCCGCACACGAACGCGAACGCCCGGCGCGGGTCGAACCCCGCGCGGCCGATGAGTTCGGTCACGAACCCCACGCGGCCCTTGTAGCCGTGGGGGGCGTTGTCGACGGTCATCTGCACGTTGACGCCGTCCAGGTCCGCCCAGCGGCGCATCTGGTCGCCGTAGAGAATGTCGTCGGGGGTGCGCGAGCCGTACAGCAGCAGCACCTTGCCGTAGCGGTCGCGCTCGGAGAGCACGTCCAGGATCGCGGGCCTGAGCGGTGCCAGCCCGATGCCGCCGGTGACGAAGACGACGTCGTGGCCGAGCGCATCGGCCGCATTCCAGGCGGTGCCGAAGGGGCCGCGGACCCCTATCTCGGTGCCCGGCGGGGCGTTGACGAGGGCGCGGGTGACGGCGCCGACGTTGCGGATGGTGTGCTCGAGCGGGGCGGGGTGGCGCGGGTCGCCCGCGATCGAGATGGGCACCTCGCCCACCCCGAAGGCGTGCAGCATCGTGAACTGGCCGGCGCTGAATGTGAGGGTGTCGCCCCCGTCGACGGGGTCCAGCAGCAGCGTGTAGGTGTCGCGGGTGTCCTGGCGCACGCGGGTGATCGCGAAGCGGCGCGGGATCATCGGGTCGACCAGTCCCGTGCGAGCCACCGCATCGGCGATGACGCCTGCGCCACTCATGACCACTCCTCCTTCCCGAATCGCTCCTACGCCGTCACCGCCGCGCCGCCGGAACGCATGCGCCCCAGCGCGGCGGCCTCCTCCGTGATGTCGATGCCCGCCGGGCACCACGCGATGCAGCGGCCGCAACCGACGCAGCCGAGCATGCCGAACTGGTCCTCCCACGAGGACAGCTTGTGGGTGATCCACTGGCGGTAGCGGGCCTTGACGGACTCGCGGGTGGGGCCGCCGTGGATGTAGGTGAAGTCCTCGGAGAAGCACGAGTCCCACACCCGGCGGCGCTCCGCGGCCTCGCCGGTGAGGTCCGAGACGTCGTCGACCGTGGTGCAAAAGCAGGTGGGGCACACCATCGTGCAGTTGGTGCACGACAGGCAGCGGGAGGCGACGTCTTCCCATCGCGAGGACTCGGCCGAGCCGCGCAGGTCGTCGTGGACCGTGGCGATGTTGACGCTGCGGGTCTGCTGCGCGGCGGCGTGCGCGGTCACGATGAGGGCCTCATGCTGGTCGTCGAAGTCCGCGGGGGCCGAGCCGATCGCGTTGGCGACGTCCCGGCCGGCCTCGGTGCCGATCTCGAGGAGAAAGTGGTGGCGGTCCGGGTTGCCGGGGGCGACCTCGGTGAGCAGCAGGTCGTAGGAGGGCTCGCCGGTGGCGGGGTCGGTGGCGGCCGGGCGCGGGCCGGTGCCCATCGAGGCGCAGAAGCACGTGGCGGCGGGGTCGGAGCAGGCGACGGCGACCACGAAGGTGCCCTCGCGGCGGGCGACGTAGTGGGCGTCCGTGTAGGTGCGGCCGGCGAGCACCTTGTCGTGGATCTGCACCGCGCGCAGGTCGCACGACCGCACGCCCAGGAGCGCCACTGGTGGGGTGTCGAGCCGGTCGCGTTCGACCGTGAAGCCCGGGTCGGCTCGGGGAGCTGCGCTGGGTGTGCTGGTCGGGCTGGTCGGGCTGGCTGTGCTGGCCGGGTCGCGCCGGCCGCGCCACAGGACCTCTTCGGCCGGGAAGAACACGGGCTTGGAGGACTGCGCGGGGGCCGCAAAGCCAAAGAAGGCGCCGTCGCCGCGCTGGCGAAGCCGGTAGTGCGCGGGGTTCTGCTCGTCGCCGATGCCGCGGGGAAGGTCGGAGGCCGCACGAATCTCACCGGTGACGATCGCATCGTCCCGGAGCGTCGGGCCCATCACGCGGTAACCGCGAGATCGCAACTGCGCGATGAGGCCGTCGAGTCCCGTCGCCGGGAGCACCCGGATGTCGTCCATGACACTCCTCCACCTTCGACGCTAGCCCGCGGCCAGGCGGGAAGCAGGGACGTTGGTCCCAGGGTGGTGAAGGGGCTAGCGAGGCGGGTTCAGTCCGCGTCGCCGAAGAGCATCTCGCCCATCTGCGCCAGCTCTTGACCCACGTCCCGAATGCGCTCGAGCTCGTGGTCCGGGTACGCGCCCGCCGGGTAGTCGAAGGCGGTCCCCACGTCCACGAACGCGAGCGCCAGGCGCTTGGGGACGTCGGACTGGTTCGCGTAGTGGTCGGTGAGCCGTTCGAGCGCCGCGGTGAGGTCGTTGTAAGCGTCCTCGTCGAGTCCCTCGTGCCTGCGCAGCCGCAGGGGGATGGAGTGCTCGGAGAGCATCAGCCGCTCCACCGTGCGCAAGTCGTTCTGGACGCTCACGGCGGCCTCCTTCTAGGCGGGGCGGTTCGCCTCCGAGTCTGGCACGCGCCTGGCTCTTAGGCGATCCGTTGCATAGGTTAGGGACATGACTGATGTCGAGAAGGGCATAGACCGGACCGACGTCGACTGGTTCAAGTCGGCGGTTTTCTACGAGGTATTGATCAGGTCCTTCCGGGATTCATCGGGGGACGGGATCGGTGATCTGAAGGGACTCACGGAGAAGCTCGACTACCTCGAGTGGCTCGGCGTGGACTGCCTGTGGCTGCCCCCGTTCTTCCCGTCACCCCTGAAGGACGGCGGTTACGACGTCGCGGACTACACCGCGATCGCCGAGGACATCGGGACCATCGACGACTTCCAGGAGTTCCTGGACGATGCCCACTCGCGGGGCATCCGGGTGATCATCGACGTGGTGATGAACCACACCTCGGATCAGCACCCGTGGTTCCAGGCCTCCCGCAGCGACCCCGAGGGACCGTACGGCGACTTCTACGTGTGGAACGACACGGACGAGCCGTACCCCGATGCGCGGATCATCTTCGTGGACACGGAGACCTCGAACTGGACCTGGGACCCGGTGCGCCAGCAGTACTTCTGGCACCGCTTCTACGGCCACCAGCCGGACCTCAACTTCGAGAACCCCGCGGTGCACGAGGCGATGATCAACGTGCTGAAGTTCTGGCTCGACCGCGGCGTCGACGGGTTCCGCCTGGACGCCGTGCCCTACCTCTACGAGGAGGAGGGCACCAACGGCGAAAACCTCGCGCGCACGCACCAGTTCCTCAAGAAGGTGCGCCGCTACGTGGACGACAACTACCCGGGACGCGTGCTGCTCGCCGAGGCGAACCAGTGGCCGGCGGACGTGGTCGACTACTTTGGCGACCCCGCGGTGGGCGGCGACGAATGCCACATGTGCTTCCACTTCCCGGTCATGCCGCGCATCTTCATGGGGGTACGGCGCGAGTCGCGCTACCCCATCAGCGAGATCCTGGACCAGACGCCCGCGATCCCCGACCACTGCCAGTGGGGCATCTTCCTGCGTAACCACGACGAGCTCACCCTCGAGATGGTCACGGACGAGGACCGCGACTACATGTGGAAGGAGTACGCCACCGACCCGCGCATGAAGGCGAACATCGGTATCCGGCGGCGCCTCGCTCCCCTGCTCGACGGCGACACCAACCGCATGGAGCTCTTCTCCGCGCTGCTACTCAGCCTGCCGGGTTCCCCGGTGCTGTACTACGGCGACGAGATCGGGATGGGCGACAACATCTGGCTGGGCGACCGCGACGGCGTACGAACGCCGATGCAGTGGACGCCTGATCGCAACGCCGGCTTCTCGCAGGCGAACCCGGGCAAGCTGGCGCTGCCGCCGGTCATGGACCCCGTGTTCGGCTACCAGTCGGTCAACGTGGAGGCGCAGCAGGAGAACACCTCCTCGCTGTTGCACTGGACGCGACGCATGATTCACGTGCGCCGGCAGCACTCGGCCTTTGGCCGCGGCAGCTTCTATGACCTCGGCGGGTCCAACCCGTCCGTGCTGTCGTATCTGCGGGAGGACGGTGACGACGTGATGCTGTGCGTCAACAACCTTTCCCGTTTCCCGCAGCCGGTCGAGCTCGACCTGCACCAGTTCAGCGGGTCTCAGCCGGTGGAGATGCTCGGTGGCGTGGAGTTCCCCGCCATCGGCGAGCTGCCTTACCTGTTGACCCTCGCCGGATATGGGTTCTACTGGTTCAAGATCAGCCGCCCGGCTCTCACGGAAGGAACGCTGCCATGAGTCAGTGGATTGAACGCCCCGAGTTGAGCGCCTACCTGGCGCGCCAGCGCTGGTTTGGCCAGGGCCAAGAAGAGGTCGCGATCACGCGGGTGCGCGAACTCGAGTGGCTGAGCGACCCGGCGCAAGGGCTCGGCGTGCGCTTTGAGCTCGTGACCGCGGGCTCACTGTTCAACGTGCCGCTGTCCTACCGGCTGGTGCCGCGCGAGGACCTCTCGTACGGGTTCATCGGTGCCGGGACGCTCGACGGCGAGGTCTTCTACGTCTATGACGCCCTGCACGACCCCGAGGCCCGCGGCATCCTGCTTGCCGGCTT